>CANFYD010000020.1 GCA_947450745.1 Burkholderiales bacterium | reverse complement strand
CTCACCAGCAGTTCCTGGTGTTGCTGCTCATGTTGCACACCCAGCTCCAGCAGCGGCCGCGCCTGCTGCCAGGTGTCGGCATCGGCATCCTCGATGAAACCGAGCAGGGCAGCGTCCACATGGGCGCGGTAGGCCTGAACGTCGGCCAGGCTGGGGCGGCTCAGCAGGCCGCGTTGGCTGCGCGGGTGGCGGGCACCAAGCGCGTCGTAATAAGAATTGAACAGGTATTGAAAATTTGTATCGAACGGGCGATAGCCCGGCTGCCGCGGCAACAACAACAGAGTTTCAAAAAACCAAGTCTGGTGTGCTTGATGCCATTTGCTGGGGCTGGCGTCCGCCATCGACTGCAAGCTCTGATCTTCCGCCGACAGCGGCGCGGCCAAGGCGAGGCTGTGCGCACGCACCGCTTGCAAGCGAGCCTGCATGGCGGCCCGTGAGGGGGGCTTCGGAGCCGATTTCTCTTCTGTTGTTGAAGCGGTCAATCTGCTGCTCCTGCTGGATGGGCCTCACTCGAGCCCAAGGGACTGCACCTTAGCGTAATTTGAGAATTCGCCGCCAGCCTGTGGCGATCAGCAGGCCGAGGGCGATGCCCACGCTGTCGGCCAGCAAGTCGGGCCATTCACCGCTGCGACCGGGCACATGCAGTTGCAGCAACTCGATCACGCCGCCAAAGACCAGCAAGGCCAGCGGCAGCTCCACCCAGCGCTCGCGCTGCGTGGCCACACACCAAAAGCCACAAAACCCCAGGGACCCAAAGGCCAGCGCGTGGTTGGATTTGTCCCAGCCGGTGCTCAGCCCGGTCGGTGGGTGCGGCGACAGCGCCAAAAAACTGATTGCGGCAATCAACAGCAGCACCAGCACGCGCCAGTAGCGCTGCGCCTCAAGGCTGTTGAAAAGCTTGGAAAGTTCGTAGAGCGCGGCGGCAAGGGGCGCGCGATGCGGGGTGGGCAGAGGTGGTTTCACTGGACTGTGGCGTATGAATCTGGCCCGGATTGTCGGTCAGCGACAGCCCATCTCGGAGCACTGCGAGACTTGAACTTAGCCTTGAACTCAGCCCGAATGCGTGCGCTCCTCGAACATAAAAATTAAGTAAATTTAATAAAATTGATAACCTTAATTAAATAACGGAATTTTTTTCATTAAGATCACTTCGTTAAATAATATAAATAGGTATTCTTTTTGTGCGCACCTGACCTCTTTGCCCCCGGTGTTTGGCTTGCAACCCGGTGGCTGCCGTGACATGGCTTTCATGAGGCCGACCCATCTCCCGGCCACGATGAATATGTGGCGTGTCATCTTCTTTGAGCGTGTCGGGCCCCGTGTGATGGTGGACCGCAGCGGCCCCTGGCTGGCCTCGAAAAATACGGCCAATGATTGGGCCGCTTGGTTCGAAAACCGGGGCTATTGCGTGGCTCTGCAAAGCCAGCAGGGCTTGCTTGAGCGGCGCTTTGCGGGCTTGCCGCTTTAAGACCAGAGCGGTGTTAGGCACCTGGCCGTAAGCAAGGGATGATCCTTATTTGAACATTTTATAAAATAGTGTCTCATATAGCGAGTGGGCGACCAGGGGTTTCCTGGCTCGACGACACGCGCAGGAGACACAGATTGCAGACTTCCGAACTCAAACAGTTGATGGGTACGCAAGCACCGATGAAGGTGGTGGGTGCGCAGATGGAAGAGGCGACTTACGCGGTCAGCGTGCATGAATGCCACTGGCCGCAGGCGGGCGAAATCAAGCTGGTGTCTGGCCAGCATTGTCTGATCGAGCTGGCCGAGGCACCGGCTGCCGGGCGCGCCCGCTGCTTGGTGCAGACGGCCGACGGCCAACACCGGCCCGCCGGCATGTTGAACTTCATGCCACCGCAGACCGAGCGAAAAGTGCGCTGGAACGAGGGCAGTCGCCAGGCCATCGTCTGCATGATGGAGCCTGAGCGCTTGGGTTTGCTCGGCGCGGTCGACTGGCACTGGGGCGCGGTGGACACGGCCAGCACGCTGGATGTGCAGAACGAGAGAATGCGCACCGGCATGCGCTGGCTGGCCGAGGAGATCACCACGCCGTCATTTGCCAGCGGCCTGCAGATCAACTCCATCCTGACCATGCTGGCGATCGAGTTGCACCGGCATTGCGGTGGCGGTGTGGTGGCCGAGAGCAGCGTGCCCGGCAAACTGAGTGCGCGGCATTTGAGCTTGTTGAAGGATCTGGTGGAGGGTTCGACCAACCCTGCCGAGTTGTCGCTGGCCGCGCTGGCCGCCGCTTGCCAACTGCCGGCGCGCGAGCTGTCCACGCTGTTCAAGGCCACCGCCGGGCAGACGCTGCGCAGCTATGTGGCCGCCACCCACATCGCCCGCGCCAAGGTGCTGCTTGACGACGCCGACCTGCTGATCAAGCAAGTCGCCTACGGCAGCGGCTTTCGCAGTGCCGCTGCCTTTGGCGACGCATTCCGCCGCGCCACCGGGCTGACGCCGCTGCAATACCGGCTGAACCAGGGCATTGCCAACTCGGAGGCCGCGCTGCGCCGGCATTGAGCGGCCGGTCGGCGACACGCGGGTCGCGACCCGCCCTACAGCTTTGGCGTATTACGCCGGTGCACTGACCAACGGTGGCTGGCGGCCCAGCGTCAGCAGCATCAAGGGGCCGACGACACAGCAGCCCGCGCACCAGGCCAGCAAGGGGCCGTAGCCGCCGCTGGCTTGGTACATCGCAGCGAACATCAGCGGGGCCAGCATGCTGCCGGCGGTGATCATGCCGAGGTGGATGCCGAACAAGCGGCCGTAGTCCGGCAGGCCGAAATAGCGCGCGATCAAGTAGGCGGACAAATCGAACTCTGCGCCCGCGCCCACGCCGACCAGGGCCACGGCGGTGGTCAGCAGGACGACCGAGGAGTTGGCGTCGGCCGTCCACAGCAGCAGGCAGCCGATGCAGGGCATGAAGAGCGCCACCGCCGCCACGCCGGGTGCCCACAGGCGGTCGATCAACCAACCGGCCAGCAGCCGGCCGGAGATCAGCGCCAGGCCAAAGCTGCTGAATACGGCGCTGGCTTGCGTGGCGCTCAAGCCGATGTCGCGCAGCAGCGGCACGGTGTTGGTGACCATGCCGACCACGGCAGACACCACCAGCGTCAGCGAGATATTCAGCACCCAGAACTTGCGTGAGCGCAGGGTCAGCTTGAAGCTGCTGTTGTCGGCTGGAGCGCTGGCTGATGGCTGGCCCGGCTTGGGCTTGGCTGCTGAAGATTCAGCCGCTGACTTTGGGCTGGGTACCAGAAAATACCAAGCCAACGGCAGCGTCAACAGCAGCGGCAGCAGACCCAGCAGCACAAAGCCGGCGCGCCAGTCCCAGCGCTCGATGGCCCAGTTCAAAGCCGGCGGCAGAATGGCAGCCGCCAGCCCCGAGCCGCACAAGACCAAGGCCAGCGCCATGCCGCGCCGCCGGTCGAACCACCAACTGACCAGCTGCGTCCAGGTCACAAAAGTCACGCCCGCGCCGACGATCGGCACCAGGAAAAAGCCCAAGTAAAGCCAGTAAATGGAGCCGTGCACGGCGGTCAGTCCGAAAAACGCAAACGGCAGCAGCAGCAGCGAGATCAGCGTGACCCGCCGCATGCCCCAGCGCAAATTCATCCAACCGGCCAATTGGCTGGCCACGACCACGCCGCCCGACATGCAGCTGATGGCGATCTGCAGGTCGCCGCGGCTCCAGCCGAACGCCTGTTGCAGCGGCAGCACCAGCGTGCCAAAGCCGTACAGCAGGGTCACGCTGACGGTGGTGGCCGCACCGGCCAGGGCCAGCAGCAGAATGGTCCAGCCGCGGCTGAACTCTTTGACCGGCACGTTGCTTGAGGCAGCGCTTGCGCTGGCTTCACGCATGTTGCGCCGCCAGATCGACCAGGTCGGCCATGGCCGGGTTGTGGGCCAGCATGCCGCCGTCGGCGATATAGGTCTGGCCATTGATGTAGCGCGCCTCGCCGGAGGCTAAAAAGCAGACCAGCGCGGCCAAGTCGTCCGGCACGCCGATCTCTGGCGTCAGCAAGTGGCGCTGCATCACTGCGATGACGTTGGGCACGTTGGCCAGCGAGCCGGCCGACAGCACCAGGCCCGGTGCCACCGCGTTGCAGCGTATGCCCTGCTTGCCGTGGTGGGTGGCAATCTGCCGGGTCAGGCCGATGATGGCGGCCTTCGAGACGGTGTAGGCCATGCGCGTGATGTCGCCCGAGAACGCGCCGGTGGAGGCGGTGTTGACGATGGCCCCCGAGCCTTGCGCAATCATTGTCGGCAGCGCGTACTTGCAGCCGGCCAAGTAGCCGCGCAAGTTGACGCCCATGATCTGATCCCAGATGCCGAAATCGATGTCGATCGCGTTGGTGTCCTGGGCCTGCAGGGCCGGCGAGGTCAGGGCGGCGTTGTTGTGCAGCACATCGAGGCGGCCAAAGCGCTCGATGCTGCCCAGCACCAGCCGCTCGATCGAGCTGACATCGGCGGCGTCGAATTGCTGCGCGACAGCGTTCTGCCCCAGCGAGTCAGCCACCGCTTGAGCGCGCTCGCCATTCACATCGGCCACCACCACGGTCGCACCTTCGGCATGCAGGCGCCGGCAAGTTGCCTCGCCAATGCCGGACGCACCGCCGGTGACGATGGCGACTTGACCCTTGAAACGGTCGAGGTGCGGACCGTGTTGGGTCAGTGAGCTGGGGGCTTGCTTCGTTATCGTCATCATTCTTCTCTGCAAAAAATCAGCGCTTGATCAAGAGATTCAAACAGCCAGCGACGCGTGCAATTCTTCGGCCGTCATGCCGTGCTGCTTGGAAACCGCCGCCACGTCGAGGTATTCGCGCCAGGCGGTGATCTGCCCGGCGTCGTTCAGCTCGAACACGGCCACCAGCGGAATCGAGGCCCAGCGGCCCTTGCTGAACGACCAATCGACCCGTTCGGTGAAGACGACGTTGCCATTGGCGGCGACGTTCTTCATGTCGTGCTTTTGCTGTACGACCCGCGTTTGCATATGCACCAGCTCGGCCTTGATGGCGGCGCGGCCCTGGATCGGCGCGAACGCCGGCACGGCGATCTGGTAGGTGGCGTCGTCGGTCAGCGGGGCCAGGGCGATGTCGAGATCGACCGGCCAAGTCTCGCGGAACGCGTCGATGAAACGGCGCACGATGACTTCGGGGGTTTCCTTGCTGGGCGAGTTCATGGGGATGCTCCTGATGTTGTTTCGGTTGCTGTTGCTGGCGTTGTGGTGGCTGTCACAGCGGGGCCGAAGGCTGCTGCGGCTGCCGCCGTATCGAAGTACTCGCGGCCGCTGGCGATGCGGCCGCCCTCGACGATGAACAGATAGTGATAAGCATTGCGGTAGACCAAGCCGGGCCGCTCAAAATGGCCGTCTGCTTCCACCGCTACTCGTGCGCCCTCGGCGGTGATGCCGGTGACGCTGATGCGGCGTTGCTCAAAGCCGCGCATCGTGCGCCCGACGGCGTCCAAGAACTCCGCTCGGGTCCTGTCGCCCCAGCGAGCCACCCACCAAGTGAAGGTGGGGGCGAGCAGCGCCGTCAAGGCCGCCGCGTCGCCATCCTCAATCGCCTGCAGGAAGGCCAGCGCGACTTGCTTGTTGGCTTGCATGCTTTGCACGGCCGGCATTCCTTTAGCGAACGCTCTCGCGCACCATGGTGGCGTCGGGTGCCATGTCCAGTTCGGACAGCGGCACCGGCGAGTAATGCATGCCGCCGACGCTGGCGTCGGCCACCGTACCGTACATGTTCTTGTTGAAGTCGTAAGTGATGCTGGCACCGGCGTAGACAAAGCCGTGGTCGTAGAAGGGCACGTTCAGGTTGAACATCGAGCGGTACAGGTTGCCGCTCTGGTCGAACGCGTCGAACATGCCGGCACCGTAGCCGTCTTCGTCGATGTAGTAGGTGCGCTTGGAATAGACGTGGCGCTGGCCCGGCTTCAGTGTGGCCTCGACCACCCAGACGCGGTGCAGCTCATAGCGCTCGCAGGCCGGGTCCACATGCTTGGCCATCAGCTTGGCCTCGGCCTTGCAGCCGAAGTAATACTTGAAGCTGTTGTAGGGCAGGATCATCTCCTTCTTGCCGATCAGCTTGAAGTCGAAGCGGTCCATCTTGCCGGAGAACAACCACAGCTCGTCGAACAGCGAGACACCGCCCAAGCTGGCGATCGGCGTGTCGTAGGCAAACTCAGGTGCCAGGCGCACACGGCGCTGACCGGGCGTGTAGCCCCAGGCGCGACGCGGCTTTTGCTCCATGTCCAGGTAATCGACGATGCCGCTGCCCACGCCCGCCAGCCGCGCCGGTGCCTTGGTGATGGCGTAAGTGCGCAGGAACATCTGCGGGTCACGGTCCTTTTGCTCGGTCTGGTAGTAGGGGAACTCGGTGCGCGCGAGTTGCTCCGAGGTGATGGTCGGGCGGCCACTGGCGTCCACCAGCCAGCCGCGCTGCGAGGGGTTGAACACCACACCTTCGCCCTGGTAGCGCAGGTGTTTGTTCCACATCACCTCGTAGCCGTTCTTGGGGATGGCGAAGGGCAGGCCGCCGCGACAGGACACGTCGATGGCGTCGTAGTTCTTCAGGCCCTGGCAGGCGACGGCGTTGCGTTCGGTCGCCTTCAGCACCTTTTCCGGGAACAGCTCGGTGCGGTGGGTCGGGTAGACGTCGATGTAGTAGGTCGTCGCGTTGGTCTTGATCAGGCGCTTCTGACCTTCGGTCAGCTTGTCGGCATGTTGG
This sequence comes from Burkholderiales bacterium, assembly GCA_947450745.1. Classification (GTDB taxonomy): domain Bacteria; phylum Pseudomonadota; class Gammaproteobacteria; order Burkholderiales; family Burkholderiaceae_C; genus Paucibacter_A. The sequence goes on along the minus strand of CANFYD010000020.1, from coordinate 10,398 downwards.
TCGACGTTTTTGGAGTCGATGCGGTAGAGCGGTTTTTCATCCCGGAACGGGTCGGTGTAGATGCCGCTGCCGGGCTTGTAGTCGGCCGGTATCTTCAGCGGAATGCCGGTGTACTCGGGGATGGTGCCCTCTTTGTTGCCGGCCTTGATGGCGCCGAAGCGGGTCAGCGTCGTGCCGAGTTGCTTGGCTTCTTCGGCGCTGACGGCGGCAGAGGCGATGAACGAGACGGTCATCAGGCCAGCAAAAACGGCCGATGCGACCGAAGCGGTGGCGGGCAGATGAGGCGATTTCAATGTGAATTTCATGGGTAATGTCCTGTGCAGGCTTCAGAAGCCGGTCTTGTAGGTGAAGGCCAACCAGCCGCGGTCGGTGGTGCCGACGCTGCCGTTGCCGCCGGTCACGGCGGTGCCCGCCGCGTTGTACTTGGGCTGGGCCACCGTGTCGGCATAGCGCAGCGTGAACTCATGGCGTTGGCCGTAAGTGGCCCGTACGCCAAGCGCCCAAGCCAGCGAGCCTTCGCTGCCGCCACCGGCGCTGGCCGCGTTGCCGCCGACGCCGTAGTTGATCGACATCGGTGCGTCCAAGTCCCAGGACGGCAGCACTTGCAACCACTGCGGCGTGAAGTTGACGGCAATCACGCCGTAATGCTTGCTGGAGCAGCCGTCGCTCTTGTTGCCCGAGGCGAGCACCGCCGGCGTTTCCACCGCACGGCAACCGGCATAGCCCTGGCCTTTGTACAGCTCAGGGTGGGAGGTGACCTTGAGCAACTGGCTGTAGGCCATCTCGAAGGCCAGGCTGCCGGTGTCGAACAGCGCTGTCTTGGGGAACAGCATGATGCCGTTGACGACCGCGTGCAGCGTGTCGCCGCGCGGGCCTTCGTTGTCGGTCGCGTTGATGCCGGAAGCATTCAGCGCGCCGCCGTTGCGCACGGACAGCTCCACGCCGGTGCTGAGCGGCCCGATCACCCGGCCCAAGCTTGCACCTATCAGCTTCACGCCCTTCGGGTATGAGAGCCGGTAAGCGGCTTGCGCGCCCAGCACCTGCGGCGACAGCCATGGCTGGTAGTCATCGAACTCGCGGTAGTAAAAGCCCAGCGTCGATTCGATCGCCTCGGCGTTGTACTTGGCGGTCACGCCCCAGTTGCCAGCCTGCTTGGGCTCCAGCGACGGTGCGCGGCCAAAAGCCAGGCCATTGGCAGCCACCGGCAAGCGGTCCGGCCCTTCGAACAGCATGTCGGCCGGCGCAAAGAAGGTGCCGCCATAGGGCAGGCGCGTGTACTTCCACTCGTAGAAATACTGGGCCGCCACCGACAAATTGGAGCTCAGCTGAGCGCGCCCGGAGATCTGCCCGAGCGGCAGGAAAACTTCCTTGGTCTCGATGCCGGGGCTGGTCACCGCCTTCACCGCGTCGGTGGGCGCTTGCGAGTAGGAAATTGCATGCGCGCCGATCAGCAGGCCTTCACCCCAGTAGTTGGTGTGGCGGCCGATCTTGACGTTGACCGGCACCTCGCCGAGGCGGAAGTTGCTCCACAAAAAAGCGTCGAGGAACTCACCCGACGGCCCGTTCACATAGCGCTTGACCTGGTTGTTGTATTGGTTGCCGAGGTAGCTGGAGGCAAAGCCCGGCACCACGGTGTGCACGCTGCGGTCCTGGTAGGCATGGTCGAACCAAGCCGCCGCGCTGACGCGTGCGCCGAGCTGGTTCTTGAAGTTCAGGTCCAGCTCGCCCAGCAGGTCCAAGCGGTTGGTGACGATGTCGTGCTGGCCGAACTTGCTGTCCGATTCGTCGTAGGTGCTGTTGTTCAGGATGCGTGTGTCCTGCTTGTCCATCCGCGCGCCCAGGTTGTAGCGGATGGTGGTGTCGGCGCGCAGCGTGAGGTCGCGGTTGCCGGTGTCGATCTCGATGGCTAGGGCATTGCCCAAGCCCGCGATGGCCAGACAGATGGCAGTCAGGGCAGGCCGGTGGCGGAGGAGGGCGCGGGGGCGGATGGGCATGGTCTTGTCTCTTGGTTTCTTATTGAGGCGAGCCTCAATGATCAGCGCGATCACCGGCGCTCAGCGCGCTAGTGATGTCGATGAAAAACCTAACGATGTTTGCGGTCGTGGGTGGTCATCTGCAGATGGCCCGGATGGAAGACAAGGCCTTGAGGCTCAAGAAGCGGTCGCTGGGATGCCAGTCCCGTAGCCACATAGGGCGGGTCGAGACCCGCGAGCTATTTCGGTACGGGCAGTGAGGTGGCCCGATGAGCCGGCTTGGCGCAACACGGGTGTCACAGTCGGCCGCGCGCGGGTCACGACCCGCGCTACAACTGATCCGCAGATGGCGCAGATGGAGCTGATGGACGGCGGGCCTTGACGTTCAAAAAACAGACGCTGGGCTGCCAGCGTGGGCTTCGCTAGGCTCCGATCAGCGTCACATGGCCTCCGCTGAATTTCAGTTAAAGCCCCATAGTTTCGTGCTATTGAAATATGAATTACATTTAATTTAGCAATCGATGCAGCCGGTGCCGGAGCAATTCCAAAACACCAAAGTTGTCGACGCGGCTGCGAGATCGAAACCCTCGCAAGCAGCTCGACACCGGACGACCGGCGCACTTGGACAGAACGTCAACATGGATAGGACAACACCTTGATCAGTTCCACCTCACGCAACTTCAAAGTCTGCGGATTCGTACTTCTTCTCGGCTCAGTGCTCCCGCAGCTTGCGGTGGCAGCCGACGCGGGCGCGGCAGCAAAGCAAGAGCAGCAAAAGCCGCACGGCACGCAACGCGCCTCGAATCAATTCTTCTGGCCCGAACGTCTCGACCTGCAAGTTCTGCGCGAGAACGGTGCCGAGTCGAACCCGATGGAAGCGGGCTATGTGTATGCCAAGGAGTTCAACAAGCTCGACTTGAAGGCCGTCAAGGCCGACATCGCGAAAGTCCTGACGACCTCGCAAGACTGGTGGCCGGCCGATTACGGAACCTATGCCCCGTTCTTCATCCGCATGGCTTGGCACAACGCGGGCACTTATCGCACCTTCGATGGTCGTGGCGGTGCCGGTGGTGCGCAGCAGCGCTTCGAGCCGTTGAACAGCTGGCCCGACAACGCCAACCTCGACAAAGCACGCCGACTGGTGTGGCCGATCAAGCAAAAGTATGGCGACAAGTTGTCCTGGGGCGACCTGATCGTGCTGACCGGCAACGTGGCGCTTGAGTCGATGGGCTTCAAGACCTTCGGCTTCGGCGGCGGCCGCATCGACGACTGGCAGACCGAAGTGGTCAACTGGGGCCCCGAGAAAGAGTTCATGGGCGATGAACGCTATTCGGGCGACCGAAAACTGCAGAAGCCGCTGGCCGCCGTGCAAATGGGTTTGATCTACGTGAACCCCGAAGGCCCGAACGGCAACCCTGACCCGCAACTCGCCGCCAACGATATTCGTGAAACGTTCGCGCGCATGGCGATGAACGATGAAGAGACGCTGGCGTTGATCGCCGGCGGTCATACCTTCGGCAAAGCACATGGCGCGGCCAAGCCCGAAGGCAATGTCGGCGCCGAGCCCGCGGCCGCAGGCATCGAAGAGCAAGGCCTCGGCTGGAAGAATAAACATGGCACCGGCGCCGGCAAAGACACGATCACCAGCGGCCTCGAAGGCGCGTGGTCGGCGACCCCGACGCAGTGGAGCAGCCAGTACCTGATCAACCTGTTTGCGTTCGAGTGGGTGAAAACAAAGAGCCCGGCCGGAGCGATCCAGTGGATTCCGAAAGATGGCGCGGCCTCCAGCATGGTTCCCGATGCCCACGACGCTTCAAAGCGCCATGCACCGATCATGTTCACGACCGACGTTGCACTGAAGGTTGACCCCGCGTACGCCGTCATTGCAAAGAGATTTGCCGACGACCCGGCGGCATTTCAGCTGGCGTTTGCGAAAGCCTGGTTCAAACTCACCCACCGCGACCTGGGCCCCAAAGTCCGCTACCTCGGCCCTGAAGTTCCGAAGCAAGAGCTGATCTGGCAGGACCCGGTGCCCAAGGCGGACTACCCGCAGATTTCTGCGGCTGATGTGGCCGCACTGAAGACGAGCATTCTGGGGCTGGGTCTCAGCAGCTCTGAACTCGTGCGCACCGCTTGGGCCTCGGCGGCCTCGTACCGCAAGACCGACATGCGCGGCGGCGCGAACGGCGGCCGGGTGCGTCTTGCGCCGGAGAAGGATTGGGCCGTCAACGACCCCGCCGCGTTCTCGGCGACTGTTGGCAAGCTGCAAGGCGTGCAAGAGAAATTCAACAGCAAGGCCGCCGGCGGCAAAAAAGTGTCGATGGCTGATTTGATCGTGCTGGCCGGTGTGGCAGGGATTGAACAAGCGGCCAAGGCCGGCGGGCTCAGCGTCAAAGTTCCGTTCACACCGGGGCGCACCGACGCCACTCAGGAACAGACAGATGTGGCCTCGTTCGCATTTCTCGAACCGAAATCAGACGGCTTCCGCAACTACTACGCGGCTGAGGGCAATATGTATTCGCCGACCGAGTCGCTGGTCGATCGCGCCAGCATGTTGAACCTCACCATTCCTGAGATGACGGTTCTCGTCGGCGGCTTGCGGGTGTTGAACGCCAATGCCCAGCAATCAGCGAACGGCGTGTTCACGACCAAGCCAGCCACCTTGAGCAACGACTTCTTCGTGAACCTGCTCGATATGTCGACCAAATGGCAGAAGTCGGAAAAGACGGCCGGCCTGTACGACGGCGTCGACCGGAAATCCGGTGCGGTGAAGTGGCACGCAACGCCGGTCGATCTGATCTTCGGCTCGCAGTCCGAGCTGCGTGCGGTGGCCGAAGTCTATGCACAAGCCGACGGCCGCGAAAAGTTCGCGCGCGACTTCGTCAAAGCCTGGACCAAGGTCATGATGAACGACCGCTTCGACCTTCGCTGAGTTTTTCAGCCCAGTAGGGCGGGTCGACACCCGTGAGCGATTTCGGCACGGGCAGCGAAGTGCCCAGATGCCGACTTGAGCTGGTCGGGCGCAACACGGGTGTCACAGTCGGCCGCACGCGGGTCGCGACCGGCCCTACAAATGTCGGGTGCCGCCAGCGGTCTTGCCCATCATGGCCTGGGCCGCCAAGTAGCCGTAGAGCAGGCCACGGGTGTTGGAGATGCCGCTGTTGTAGCCACCGCCAATGTCTGACCAGGTGGCCGAGTTGCCGGCGGCGTAAAGGCCACGGACCGGCTGGCCGCGCGCGTTCAGCACCTGGGCGTTGGCGTCGATAGGCAGGCCGCTGGTCGGCACGCCCATCACCACCCGCGCCAGCGGAATCGCATGGAACGGCCCACGGGCCAGCGGCGCCATCGTCGGGTTGGGCTTGACGCGGGAGTCGCCGTTCATCAACACGCCCCAGGGTACGCTGCCACGGGCAAAGTCGGGGTCCACGCCGCTGCTGCAAAAGCCGTTGAAGCGGGCCACGGTGGCGGCCAAGCCGGCTGCATCGATGCCGGTCAGGGCGGCCAACGCTTCCAAGGTGTCGGCGCTGCTGGCCACGCCTTCGGGCAGCGGCTGGCCGGGCTGGCTGGGCGTCAGGCCGTATTTGAGGCGGAAGTCATCGTCCACCACCAGCCAGGCCGGCCAGTTGGGCATGCCTTGCTCTTGCCCGTCGAAGCGGCTGACCTTGGTGGCGACGTCGGGGTAGAAGCTGTCATTGGCAAAGCGCTGGCCGGCCTGGTTGACAACGATGGAGTGCGGCCGGCCGGGCAGCAATTGGCGATGCGTGGGCTTGTCGTAGATGCGCTCGTGGGGGACGTGGTAGCCGATGAAGATCGGCGTTTGGGCCGGTGCGCGCGCCGGCATCGGCAGCGCGCCGAAGTCAGCGGCCATCACCAAGTGGTCGCCTTCCACCGTTGGCGGGCACATCGAGCCGGCCACCAGCAGCGCCTCGAAGGCCTTGACGAAAGCCGGGTTCCAGTCGTAGCCGCTGGTCGCCAGCATCACACCGTGGCGGGCCCGCACCCGCAGCTCGCCCTGCGGCGTCTGGATGACGGCGCCGGCCACGCCGTCGCCCTGTTCATCGCGCAACAGCTTGATCGCCGGGCTGCTGGTCCAGACTTCGACCTTGCGCGCCAGCGCCGCTTGCAAGAGCCAGCAAGCGATGCTGGCCCCGACGCAGCGCTCGTCGTTGGCCATGCGGCGGGTGATGTGCTGCATCAGCGCGCTGTCCTTGCCGGTCTGGAAGGCGGTCCAGTCGGACGACATCGTGTAGGCGTGGAACGGCGAATAAGGGCTCATGAAGCAGCGCGCCGCCCAGTCGCCCAGCGTTTTGGCGGGGAAGGGCTCGGTCTCCAGAAAGCGCCCCTGCGGCTTGCTGCCCTGCACCGCCGGGTAGTAGTAGTCGGGCAGGTCCGGGATGACGCGCATCGGGATGCCGACGTCGTCGCTCAAATAGCGGATGACCTCGATGCTGCCCTGGATGAAGAGCGCCTGCATGGCGGGGTCGGCCAAGCCTTGCGACAGGTGGCTCAGGTATTGGGCGGTGTCGGCTTCGCTGTCTTGCTCGCTGCTGCCGTCGCTATTCCGCAGGCCCGCGCTGGCTTGCAAATGGTTGGCACCGACCCAGATCTGCCCGGACGACAAGGCGGTCACGCCGCCCACCACCTTGTCTTTTTCGACCAGCAGCACGCTGGCCCCCAGGTCGGCCGCCCGGATGGCGGTGGCAAAACCGCCGCCGCCCGAACCGACGCACAAGACGTCAACTTCTTTGTCCCACATGCGGGTCTCCTCGATGATTTCTTGCTTCAGCTCGCGCTCTGCGCTGCTGTCTGCATTGGCTTCGGCGCGGTCGCCAATTGCTGCACCAACGAGGCGAACGGCGTCATGCAGGACATGCCGCCGTCCACCCGCATCAGGGTGCCGTTGACAAAGCGCGACTCGTCCGAGGCCAAGTAGAGCGCCATCATGGCGATGTCCTCGGGCTCTCCCAGCCGGGGCGAGTTGTGGACGCTGCGGAACGCTTCCAGCATGGCCGGCGTCGACCATTCCAGCATTGCCGGGGTGGGCACCGCGCCGGGCAGGATGGCGTTGCAGCGTATGCCCTGCTTGCCGAAGGTGGCGGCAATAGCCTGCACATACCAGTTCATCGTGGCCTTGGTCGCACCGTAGTTGAAGCTGTGGGTGTCGCCGCCGAGCGAGCCGGTCGAGGAGGTAAAAATGATCGAGCCACCGCCCTGCTCCAGCATGTGTGGAATGGCGTGCTTGCAAGCCAACACGCCGCCCAGCACATTCATGCGCATGCAGGTGTCGAAGGTCTCGGGGTCGAACTCCAAAAAATTGCGCCCCTTGAGGCTGTCTTCGCGGTTGGTGTTGGCGGCGTTGTTGAACAACACGTCGATGCGGCCGAACTGCGCCAGCGTCAGGTCGATCATGCTGCGCACCTGCTCGAAGTCGCCGTTGTCGATCTGCATCGCCAGTGCGCGGCCGCCCTGATCGGTGATCTCCTGCGCCACCCGGGCGGCGGTATCGCCGAACAGGTCGGTCACCACCACCGTCGCCCCTTCTGCCGCAAACCTGAGCGCCGAGGCCCGGCCGATGCCGCTACCGGCCCCGGTGATGACGCTGATCTTGTCTTGGAGTCTGTGCATCTGGTTGCCTAGTTGGTGAGTGCGTAGCTGGTTGAGCACGAGCTCCGCCGAAGGGTCAGCCTGGCGGGGCGTTTTGCGGAGGTCAAGGAGGAGGCCGCAGCCTTAGGCTGCGCTGGAGGACACGAAGCACAACGTCCCGTCGGGCTGATCCCGCGAGCACGCCCAGCACACGCAACGAATGACGAAACACCCCAAGCACGCCGTTGCCCCGTGAACTCCCGGTGCTGCCAGGAACCTGGGACCCGCTCAGCGCACGCTTTCGCGCACCATCGTCGCGTCCGGTGCCATATCCCGCTCGCTCATCGGTGTGGGCGAGTAGCGAATGCCGCCATGGCTTTGGTCGCCCACCATCAAATACATATTCTTGTTGAAGTCGTAAATGACGCTGGAGCCGGCGTAGACGAAGTCGTGGTCGTAGAACGGCATATTCATGTTGAACATCGAGCGGTAGAGGTTGCCGCTCTGGTCCCAGGCGTCGAACATTCCGGCGCCGTAGCCGTCCTCGTCGATGTAGTAAGTGCGCTTGGAATAGACATGGCGCTGGCCGGGCTTGAGCGTGGCCTCGACCACCCAGACGCGGTGCAACTCGTAGCGGTCACAGGCCGGGTCGATGTGTTTGGCCTGCAGCTTGGCCTCGCCCTTGCAGCCCGAAATCAGCTTGTAGTTGTTGTAGGGCAGCAGCATCTCCTTCTTGCCGACCAGCTTGAAGTCGAAGCGATCCATCTTGCCGGAGAATAGCCATAACTCGTCGAACAGTGTGGCCCCACCCAGCGAAGCCACCGGCGTGTCGTAGGCAAATTCAGGCGCCAGCTTGACGCGGCGTTGGCCCGGCGTGTAGGTCCAGGCACGGCGCGGCTTTTGATCCATGTCGAGGTAATCGACGATGCCGGTGCCCACGCCGGACAAGCGCGACGGTGCCCGCGTGATCGAGTAGGTGCGCATCAGCATGGCCGGGTCACGGTCGGCCTGTTCCAACTGGTAATACGGTTTTTCCTGGCGCGTGAACTGCTCGGCCGTCAGCGTCGGGCGGCCGCCCGAATCGACCAACCAGCCGCGCTGCCCCATCACGATCACTTGGCCGTCGCCCTGCCAGCGCGTGATCATGTTCCAGATCACCTCGTAGCCGTTCTTGGGGATCGCGAAGGGCAGGCCGCCTCGGCAGGCCTCATCCAGCACGGTGTAGTCCTTCTGCGCTGTGCAGGTCGTGAGGTTTCGCTCGGTCGCCTTCAAGACCTTGTCCGGATAGGTTTCCGTCCGATGGGTCGGGTAGACGTCGATGTAGTAAGTGGCCGGGTTGGTCTTGAGCAGGCGCTTCTGGCCTTCGCTCAACTTGTCGGCGTGCTGATCGACGTTCTTGGCGTCGATGCGGTAGAGCGGCTTGTCATCGCGGAACGGGTCGGTATAAAAGCCGCTGCCAGGTTTGTAGTCGGCGGGTATCTTGACCGGCGTGCCGGTGTAGTCCGGGATGCTGCCGTCCTTGTTGCCCGCCTTGATCGCGCCAAAGCGGGTCAGCGTCGTACCGAGCTGTCGGGCTTCTTCAGCCGTAACGGCGGCCTGGGCGGCAACGGAGCATGTCATCAAGCCGGCAATAGCGGCGGCTGCCAAATGCGGCAGGGGCAGTGAAAATTTCATCGAAGGTCTCCGGGCTTCAAAAGCCGTGCTCGTTCATGCAGCGCGCCGGCCTCGTTCGTGGGCGGTGCTGCGCTGCGCTTGCTGTGGTCAAGCCGTGGGGTGGTGCGCGTGTCGGCGGCGCTGAGCGCGCTCAGAAGCGCACCGGCTCAAGCGCTGAGCGGCTCAAACCGTCAAATCTTGGCCGCGTGAAAGTAGCGGATGTGCACGTCGTCGCCGTCGAACTTGTACAGCTCGATGCTGGGGCGTGGCGGGATGTCGGCACCCACCGTCTGGTTGTGGTGGTAGCAAGCGGCCTCCTGGCCGGTGACCATCACTTCCTTGACGTCGATGTGGACCTTGCCAGCAAAGCGCAGCCACATGTCCTCCAGCGCGGCCCAGCCTTCCAGCACCGGCAGGCCGATGTACTCGATGCTCATCTTGCCCGGCACCATCTGGTGATACAGCGCGAACATCTCGTCCTTCTTGCCGGCGTTCCACAGCTCGACCTGGTGGTGCAGAAAATTGCGAATGTCCTGGGCGGTGCGAGCAGTCATTTGGCGTCCTCGTTGAAGGGAAAAGACCCCGCAGTCGGGGCACTCAACGAATGATGGCGAAACGCGGGCCTTACGGGGCAAAAGCCGCTGTCGATGAAGCGGTGGACTGCATCGCCGAGTTGCTCGGCGGCTGCCCATTCCGCCTGCTGCTTCGGACGCAGCCAGCGGCACGCTGCACGCTTCCAGGCTGCCAAGCTGCCAAGCTGGCAATCAAGCCGGTAAATTTAGAAAAATTGAAAAATCCACTTGTGCATAAATGCACGAGTTGGGGCGTATTGAAAAATTCAGCAGGCCTGGAATACCTACTTACCGGTAGTCGGCTTACCGGTAGTTGAGGGCTGGCGCGAGGATTTTTTAAAAATAAACCTCTACATTCGCTTACAGGAATTCAGTTCAGCAGATTTTCCGCTTAATTTTTTGGTTATGAACCGATTTGTTTTGCTGGCGAAATGTTGAATTTATGCCGGCTGGCTGAAATGCGTATTTGGCTCAATAAAACCGATGCAGGACTGGCGCGGGCTGACGGATCGGTTGGCGGCGGCCGGGCAGCAAGCCTAGGAGCCTAGCCACCGACAGCGGCACACGGCGGGTGATTTTTAATCGATGCTTGAACGAGCGCGGCACTTTATTTTAAT
>CANFYD010000019.1 GCA_947450745.1 Burkholderiales bacterium | reverse complement strand
GTCATGGTGAACGGCACGCGCTTCAGCCAAGACGCGCTGACCTTGCCCTTCGGCGTCAGCGTGATCAATGCAGAGGACATCGCTCGCTCAGGCGTCATCACGATCAACCAGGCCATCAGCAAATTGCTCGGCGTGCAGACCCGGCAGGATTTGTCCGGCGGTGCCGACGACGCGCTGGATTTGCGCGGCTTTGGCGTCACCTCCGGCAGCAACCAGATCGTCATCGTCGATGGCCTGCGCCTGGATGAAGGCGACACCAGCGGCGCACGCTTGGCCGGCATCGCCATCGACACGGTGGAGCGCATCGAGGTGTTGCGCGGCAGCGGCACGGTCTTGTATGGCGAGGGCGGCACGGGCGGCGTGATCATCATCACCACCAAGTCCGGCGCTGGCCCAGGCCGCAATATGCAGGGCCAGGTTTACGGCAGCGCCGGCAGCCTGGGCACGCGGGAGCTGCGCGCCAACGTCGCCCTGAGCCAAGGCGAGTTTTCGCTCGACGTGGCAGCCAACCAGCGCCAATCGGACAACTACCGCGACAACGCCCGCTCCGACGTGAAGGGCGCGTCGATTGCCGGTCAATGGCGGCGCGACGACTTGCGTGTCGTGTTGCGGCACTCGCGCGATGAGCTGGATGCCGACCTGCCGGGCTCGCTCAGCGCGGCCCAGTACAGCGCTAACCCCAAGCAAGCCACCACGCCCGACGACCACGGCAATATCCGCAGCAGCCGCAGCAGCGTGTTGGCCGAAGCCCGGCTCGGTGAGGTGGAGTTGGCGTTCGACGCCGGCGTGCGCGACAAGGCGCTGCGCAGCATCTACAGCGGCTATGCCTACGACTACGACGTCAACGCCAGCAACCAGGCCTTGCGGGCCCGCTACCAGAGCGTGATCGGCGGCTTGCAGAACAGCCTGATCACCGGCCTGGACGCCAGCAAGTGGAAACGCGCCACGGCATTTGGCAGCGCCGAGCAGACCAGCCGCGCGCTCTATGCCCGCGACGAATTGACGCTGGCCAGCGGCACGCGGCTGAGCGCCGGTGTGCGCCGCGAATCAATCGACAAAACGAACAGCGACGCGCAGGGCTTGAACGGTCATCAAAACGCCTGGGAGCTGGGCGTGGTGCAGCCGCTGTCCGCTGCGTTCAGCGCCTTTGCCCGCGTCGGCGACAGCTACCGCTTGGCGAATGCCGATGAATACAACTTCACCTCGCCCAAGGCGGTGCTGCAGCCACAAACCTCGCACGATACCGAGCTGGGCCTGCGCTGGCGCGTTGACGCCTCCAAAGTGGAGCTGCGCGTCTACCGCAACCAGCTGAAGAACGAGATCGGTTACGACCCCAACGCCATCGGGCCGTTCGGTGCCGGTGCCAACATCAATTTCGAGCCGACCCGTCACCAAGGCGCGGAGCTCGAACTGAGCCACGCACTCAGCAAGACGCTGCAGCTGCGTGGCAACCTGGCTTGGCGCGATGCCCGCTTCCAGTCGGGTGCCTACGCCGACAAGCAGGTGCCGTTGACCGCCCGGCGCACAGCCTCCGTCGGGGCCGACTGGCAGATCGCCGAGCGCCACCGCCTGGGGGCCAATCTGTTCTACGCCTCGGCGCGCCACCCGGACTTCGAGAACAGCTGCCGGATGTCGCCCTACGCCACGCTGGACCTGCGCTATGCCTACCAAGTCGGCACTGCCGAGCTGAGCCTGGGCGTTGTGAACGTGGCCGATCACCGCTACTTCACGCAGGCCTTCAGCTGCCAGGCCGGCGTGACCGAGAGCATTTATCCGGAAGCCGGCCGCGTCGTCAACGCAGCGCTGCGCTGGCGCTTCTAGGCCGAATCCGCCCAAACCCGCCGAACCCGCCTAAGCCCGCCAAATCCCGCCAACAGCGCCAGTTAGAATCCTCGGCTGTTGGTGCTCGCACAGGCATTGCGCTCGTGCAGTTAAACGGGAATCAGAAAGGCGCGCTCCCACGGAGCAAGCCCAACCTGAGCTGTCCCCGCAACGGTAAGTGGATAGAGCTTTTCAAGTCGAAGCTCCAACCCTTGTACTCGCTCCACTGGCGCTTCAACAGCGCTGGGAAGGACACAAGGGTCACGTCCACCAGCCCGGATACCGGCCAACAACGTGATCTGCGCAGGCGTTTTTTCGTCCGCGCAGGTCGTTCGCAGGAGCTCCGCGGGTGAGCTGAGCTCCTGGCTGCTTCCGTTCGGCCTCTCTTCTCATGACTTTCATTGCTCAGCCTGCCAACAGGCGTATTGCACGTCCCGCCCTGCCCGCGACTTGCTCGACCACGGTCGCTGCGGCGGCCCTGGCCCTCATCGCCACCCTGTCCCCCAAGCTTGCCAGCGCCCAAGCCGGCCCAGGCCAGAACAAGCTCGATGCGGTGGTGGTCACCGCCACCCGCTCACCGATACGCTTGAGCGCCGTGCTGGCCGACCTGACCGTGATCAGCCGCGCCGACATCGAACGCCAAGCCTTCGGCGGTTTGGCCGATCTGCTGCGCAACGCCGGCTGCGTGGAGATGGTGCGCAACGGCAGCCCGGCCGCCACCACCTCGCTGTTCTTGCGCGGGGCCGACACCCGCCACACCGTGGTGCTGATCGACGGCGTGCGGATCGACTCGCAAGCGACCGGCGGTGCCAGCTGGCAGGGCATTCCGTTGTCGCAGATCGAGCGAGTGGAGGTGCTGAAAGGCCCGGCCAGCGCCATCTACGGCTCCGACGCCATCGGCGGCGTGGTGCAGATCTTCACCCGCAAGGGCAAGGCCGGCATGCAGCTCGACCTGGGTGCGGGTGTGGGCAACCTCGGCACGGCCAAGCTCGACGCCGGCGTCTACGGTGCCAGCGGCATCTTCGATTACGCGGCCAGCGTGGCCGGTGAGCGCAGCAACGGCTTCAACGCCACGCTCGACCTGCCGGGCAGCTTCAGCTATGTGGCGGACCGAGACGGTTGGCGCAATCACAGCGCCAAGGCGCGCTTGGGCGCACAGCTGAACAAAGATCACCGGGTTGAAGTGATGAGCTTGATCAGCCATGTGGACGGCCAGTACGACGCCTCCAAATCCAAGCCGAATGCCGATGACCACAGCATTCAGGACACCAAAGCCAGCAACCTGAGCTGGTCGGCGCAGTGGTTGCCGGCGCTGCAAACGCAGCTCAGCCTGGGTCAGTCGGACGAGCATTACGAGACCAAGCCTTCGCCGTATGTGACGGAGACACGCGTGCGCAATCTGGCGCTGAACGGCTCCTACGAGTTCAGCAAAACGCAGCAGCTGAACTTCATCGTGGAGCGCCGCGAAGATCGCCTGGAAAACGCCGGCCTGACCTTGACCCCCACGCCCGGCCTCGACAAACGCGCCCAGAACGCCTTGGCCCTGGGCTATTTGTGGAGCGCCGGCCCGCTCAGCCTGCAAGCGCATGGCCGCCACGACGACGACAGCCAGTTCGGCGGCGTCGAGACCGGCACGCTGGCCGCCGGCTATGCGCTGACGCCGGCCTGGCGCATGGTGGCCTCCACTGGCACCGCCTTCCGCGCGCCCACGCTGTACCAGCGCGGCAGTGTCTACGGCCCCGACCTCAGCAAGGCCGGCGTCCAGGCGCTCAACCCCGAGCATGGCCGCAACCTGGAGTTCGGCCTCAAATACAGCACCAACGACAGCGACTTCTCGGCCACCGCCTACCGCAATCTGGTCAAGGACTTGATCATTTTTGGCGCGGCCGGCACTTGCAACAGCACGTTCGGCTGCTACCAGAACGTCTCGGAAGCCCGGCTGCAAGGCCTGAGCCTGCAAGGGGCAACCCTGGTCGGTGACGTGCGCTTGTCCGGCACGCTGGACCTGCAAGCACCCAAGGACACCAGCACCGGCAAGTTGCTGGCCCGCCGCGCCAAGCAATACGGCACGCTGCGCGCCGACACGACGCTGCTGAACTGGAACGTCGGTGCCGCTGTGCAAGCCTCGGGCCAGCGCTTTGACAACGCCGCCAACACCAAGCCGCTGGCCGGTTACACCCTGCTGAATCTGGACGCCCAGTACCCGCTGACCAAGGACTTGCGCTTGCAGCTGAACCTGGACAACGCCTTCAACCGCGCTTACCAGACGGCCGGTGGTTATGCACAGGCACCGCGCACCGTATTCGTCGGGCTGCGCTACAGCCCGACGCTGTGAACGTCCAGCGATGAGCACGCATCACCTGATCGTCGGCGGGCAGCGCAGCGGCAAGTCGAGCCGGGCCGAAAAGCTCGCGCTCGGCTGGGCGCGGGCGGACGCCGACCACCGGGTGACGGTGCTGGCCACGGCGTTGGCGCTGGACGACGAAATGCGCGCCCGCATTGCCCGCCACCGGGCCGAGCGGCCGGCGGGCTTCGACACCGTTGAAGCCCCGCTGGCCCTGGCGCAAGCGCTGCAACAACTGGACCAACCGGGGCGTTTGATCCTGGTCGATTGCCTGACCCTGTGGCTGACCAATTGGCTGATGCCGATGCAGGGCGCGGCTGATTTGAGCGCTTGGCAGGCTCAAAAGCAGGCGCTGCTGGACGTGTTGCCGCGCCTGCTCTCGCCGGTGCTGTTGGTCTCCAACGAAGTGGGCTGGGGCGTCTCGCCGATGTCCAGCGAAGCGCGCTTTTATGTCGATGAGCTGGGCCGCTTGAACCAGGCCGTGGCCGGGCGCTGCGCCCAGTTGACACTGATGGTGGCCGGGCAAGCCTGGACGCGCCCGATAGAACAGGATGTTGAATGAGCAAGACTAAAAATGCAGGGCTGGCGCTGTTGATTCTTCTAGGCCTGAGCAGCGCCCAAGCCGCGCCGATCAGCATCACCGATGACCGCGGCCAGACGCAGCAGTTCGCTGAGGCACCGCGCCGCATCATCACGCTGATTCCGTCCTTGACCGAGACGGTCTGCGCACTGGGTGCTTGCGAAAGATTGGTCGGCGTGGACCGCTATTCCAACTTCCCGGCCTCGGTGGACAAGCTGCCCAAGCTGGGCGGGCTGGACGACACCCAGGTTGAAACCATCGTGGCGCTGCGGCCCGATGTGGTCATCCTGGCCCCGTCCTCGCGTGTGCAAGACCGCTTGGCCTCGCTTGGGCTGAAGGTGGTGGTGTTGGAAACCCGCAGCCATGCCGATGTCAAGCGCGTGCTGCTGACGCTGGGTACGCTGGTCGGCGCGCCGGAGCCGTTGAAGATCTGGCTGCGCATCGAGGCCGCTGTGGACCAAGCTGCGGCCAGCGTGCCAGCGGCGGCCAAGGGCTTGAGCGTTTATTACGAGGTGGACAGCGCGCCGTATGCGGCCGGTGAATCGTCCTTCATCGGCGAAACGTTGGCCCGCTTGGGGGCCAAGAACATCGTCGGCAAAGACCTCGGCCCGTTCCCCAAGCTGAACCCCGAATTCATCGTCCGGGCCGACCCGCAAGTCGTCATGATTGCCCAGCGCAGCGCGGTGAACCTGAGCAACCGCCCCGGCTGGGAGCGCATCCGGGCGCTGCGCGACAAGCGCGTCTGCGTGTTCCCCCCGGCCGAGTCCGAGGTGATGGGCCGCCCCGGCCCACGCATGGCCGAAGCGGCCCAATCGATGGCGCGCTGCCTGCGCGAAGTCGCAGGGCCAGGCAAGCCGTGAATCTCGCAAATCCCCTGAATCAGCTCAAGCCGCTGAGCCTGCTGCTGGCCCTGCTGTTGATCGGCTGTCTGCTGGCCCTGCTGGGCGTGGTGGTGGGCAGCAGCGGCTTCTCGCTCGAATGGCTGAGCGGCGACGACCCGGTCCAGCAGCAGATTCTTTGGCAGATCCGGTTGCCGCGTTCCAGCGGAGCCTGGATGGCCGGTGCGCTGCTGGGCCTGGCCGGCGCGGTGGCGCAAGGGCTGTTCCGCAACCCGCTGGCCGACCCCTATTTGCTCGGCGCGTCCTCCGGTGCGGGCTTGGGCGTGGCGGCCTTGCTGGTGCTGGCCGGCACCTCGCCGATGGCCGCCAGCGTGTGGCTGCGCCTGGGGCTGACCGGCGCGGCCTTTTGCGGTGCGGTGGCGGCCGTGCTGTTGACGCTGGTGCTGGCGCGAGGTGTCGAGCAGACGATGCGCTTGCTGCTGGCCGGCGTCATCGTCGGCGTGGTGCTGGGTGCTATCACTTCGCTGCTGATCCTGATGACGCCGGACATCATGCGTCCGATGCAGGCCTTCATGCTGGGCACGACCGGTTTCCTCGGCTGGCCCAGCGTGGTCATCATGGCCCCGCTGCTGCTGGCCTGCCTGCTGGTGGCGCTGGGTGCCAGCCGCGCGCTGGACGCGATGACGCTGGGCGAGGCCACCGCCGCCTCGCTCGGCGTGCGCTTGAATCTGGTGCGCATGCTGCTGATCGGCGTGCTGGCCCTGGCGACCGGCGCGGCGGTGGCGCAGGCCGGGCTGATCGCTTTTGTCGGCCTGGTCGCGCCGCATCTGGTGCGCAGCCGCCTGCACTGCAACCACAGCTGGCTGCTGCTGCTGTCCGCGCTGACCGGCGGCGCGCTGCTGATGGGCGCTGACATCCTGGCCCGTTGGCTGCTGGCCCCGCAAGAGCTGCCGGTCGGCGTGGTCACCTCGCTGCTGGGCGGTGCCTACTTGCTTTGGCTGATGCACCGCAAACCGTTGTTGGAGCGCCGCTGATGAAGATAGCCTCGAACTCCAAAAACGCACCGAGTGCAATAACGGCCCAACTGCGCTGCGTGGCCCTGCAAGGCCAGCCGATACTGCACGACATCGCGCTGACGCTGGCGCACGGCACGTGGACGGCCATCGTCGGCCCGAACGGTGCGGGCAAATCCACGCTGCTGCGCGCCATCGCCGGCTTGCTGCCGATGCAAGGCCAAGTGGACTTGCTGGGCCGCAGCCTGCCGCAATGGCCGGCCAAGGAGCGCGCCCGCACGCTGGCCTGGCTGGGTCAGAACGAAACCAGCTCCAACGAGCTGCGCGTCTACGAGGTGGTGATGCTGGGCCGGCTGCCTCACCAAGCGTGGCTGGCCCCGCCCAGCAGCGCCGACCATGCCGCCGTGGCGCTGGCCATGCAGCAGACGCAGAGCTGGGAGTGGCGCGAGCGGCCGCTCGGCCAACTGTCCGGCGGCGAGCGCCAGCGCGTGTTGCTGGCGCGTGCGCTGGCCGTGCAGGCCCAGGTCTTGTTGCTGGACGAACCGCTGGCCCATCTGGACCCACCGCATCAGGCCGACTGGCTGGCCCTGGTGCGTGATTTGACCGCCACCGGCGTTGCCGTGATCAGCGTGCTGCATGAGCTGAACATGGCCTTGCAGGCGGACAGCCTGGTCATCATGCAAGGCGGGCGCGTCCACTGGCATGGCGCGCCGCAGCAAGCGCAAACGCGGGCTGCGCTGCAAGCGGTGTTCGACCACCGCCTGCATCTCATTGAAGTGCATGGGCAATGGCTGGCGCTGCCGTCGGCTCCGCAATCCGCCCGCACTGCACGCTCACCACACACAGCGCCGACTACCGCAACCAATGTCCTGCCACTGAAGAGTCTGAAAATCCATGACTGAATGCAAAGCGCTGCTGATCAGCGCGCCCTCCTCCGGCTCGGGCAAGACCAGCGTCACCGCCGCCATCGCCCGCTGGCACCGACGGCAAGGGCTGAAGGTGCGCGTCTTCAAAACCGGGCCCGACTTTCTTGATCCGATGATGCTGGAGCGGGCCAGCGGCCAGCCCGTCTACCAGCTCGACTTGTTCATGGGCGGCTTGGCGCATTGCCAGCAACTGCTGAGCGAGGCGGCGCAAGTGGCCGACCTGATCTTGGTCGAGGGCGTGATGGGTTTGTTCGACGGCCAACCCAGCAGCGCCGATCTGGCCGCCGCCTTCGGCCTGCCGGTGCTGGCCGTCATCGACGCGTCGGCGATGGCGCAGACCTTCGCGGCCGTGGCCCTCGGGCTGCAGACGTTCCGCGCCGACATCAAGGTGTGCGGCGTGGTGGCCAACCGCGTCGGCAGCATCGGCCATGGCCGCATGGTGGCCGAAGGCCTGCCGGCCAACTTGCCGCTGCTGGCTGCGCTACCGCGCGACCCGGCACTGAGCTTGCCGGAACGCCATCTCGGCCTGGTGCAAGCACTGGAGTTGCCTGAGTTGGACGCGCAACTCGATGCCTGGGCCGACGCCTGGGGCGCGGCGGCCAGCCCGGACTTTCCGTTTCAAACGGTGCGCTTTGCCGCCCCTGCTGACCCACCGCTGCCGCTGATACAGCTGTTGAACGGCGGCCTGAAGCTGCGCATTGCCGTGGCCCAAGATGCCGCCTTCAGCTTCATCTACCCGGCCAACCTCGATCTGCTGCGCGCGCTGGGTGCCGAGGTCTTGTTGTTCGCCCCCATCAAGGGCGATGCGCTGCCCGACTGCGACGCCCTGTGGTTGCCCGGCGGCTACCCGGAGCTGCATGCGCAGGCGCTGAGCGCGCACCCGAGCTTTTTTGCCGATCTGCGCGCACACTTGCAAATGGGCAAGCCGCTGTTGGCCGAATGCGGCGGCATGCTCTGCCTGGCTGAAAGCCTGACCGATGCCGCCGGGCAGCAGCACGCGATGGCCGGCCTGCTGCCCGGCCACGCGCAAATGCAAAAACGACTGGCCGCGCTGGGCTTGCAAAGCATCGCTTGGCCGGAAGGGCTGTTGCGCGGCCACACCTTTCACTATTCGACGCTGGAGACTCCGCTGACCCCGATGGCGCTGGCCAGCAACCCCAACTCGACCCGCCCCGGCAGCACCGCCGAAGCGCTGTACGCGCTGAGCAGCCTGCGCGCCAGCTACATCCACCATTACTTCCCCTCCAACCCAGCCGCCATCGCAGCGTTCTTTGGGTCGAACACGCATGTTTGAAGTTGGCTGTTTCTGGCCGTCTTTTGGCGCGGTTGCGGATTGTTGTTTCGCGCGCGAGAGCAGTCCGGGGGCACGTTTTGCTCCATGTCAGTCCGGCGTGACCTAGGGTCACGGCCTCCCTTCTTGACTTACGCAAAACGTACCCCCGGACCGCTCCTTCGCGGAATCGCTCTTGTTTGCCCAGGCGAACGCCATGTCTCATTCAGCAAGGGCATCGGGTGTGCTCAGCAGCGAGGTAAAGAAGGGAGCGAAGCGGAATGAGTAAGCCCGGACACATAACAGTCCTGTGGACTGTTTGTGCCTGGCGAACGCCAGGGCCGCTGGCTCTGGCACGAGTAGCGGAGCGCACCCGATGCCCGCAGCCCCGCCCGTCCCCAAACCTATCGAAAGCAAAAAATGGAAATCGAACTCCCCCCCGTTGACTACGAGCGCGTCATCCCTGCGGCAGAGCGGCGCGGCTTGATCCTGGTCCACACCGGTGACGGCAAGGGCAAAAGCACGGCCGCTTTCGGCTTGGCCCTGCGCGCCCACGGCCGTGGCAAGGTGGTGAAGATTTATCAGTTCATGAAAGTACCGAGCGCCCGCTTTGGCGAGCACCGTGTGTTCGAGCAATTGGGCGTGCCCATCGAGGGCTTGGGGGACGGCTTCAGCTGGAAGAGCAAGGACCTTGAGCACTCGGCGCAGTTGGCGCGCGACGGTTGGGTCAAGGCCGAAGCGACGATTCGTGCCGGCGAGACCTTCCTGGTCGTGCTGGATGAAATCATGTATCCGCTGCGCTACGGCTGGCTGCCGCTGGAGCCGGTGCTGCAAGCACTGCGCGAGCGGCCGGCCCATGTGCATGTGGTGCTGACCGGCCGCAACGCCCCCGAGGAGCTGATCGCCCTGGCCGACACCGTCACCAAGATGGCGCTGGTCAAACACCACTTCAAAGCGGGCGTGCCGGCGCAGCGCGGGATTGAAGATTGATCGGCTTGCCGGCCGTGGTGATCGCGCTGGCGCTGCTGATTGACCGGCGCTGGGGCGAGCCGCCCAGTTGGGCGCATCCGGTGGTCGGCATCGGCCGCTATCTGGGTCTGTTCGGCCAGCGCTTGTGCGGCTGGCCGGCCGGCCTTGCCTTTTTGGGCGGCGCAGCGGTGTGGCTGGTGGGCTCGCTGGCGCTGGGCTGGGCGGCTTGGGCGCTGGAGAGCGGGCTGATCGCCTGGCTGCAAGCTCGGGGCTCGGTCTGGCGCTGGGCCGTCTGCGCTGCCCTGCTGGGCCTGTTGCTGAAGCCGCTGCTGGCCTGGGCGATGCTGCGCGACGAGGTGCTGGCGGTCGAGGTGGCGCTGGGGCGCTCGCTGGAGCAAGGGCGCACGCAGTTGGCCCGATTGGTCAGCCGCGACACCGGCCAACTCAGCGCCGATCAAGTGCGCGAAGCAGCGATTGAGACCTTGGCCGAAAACCTCAACGACTCGGTCGTGGCCCCGCTGTTCTGGTTCGCGTTGCTGGGTCTGCCGGGCGCGGCCGTCTACCGCTTCGCCAACACGGCCGATGCGATGTGGGGTTATCGAGGCGTGTGGGAATGGGCCGGTAAATGGGCAGCCATGGCCGACGATGTGCTGTCCTGGTTGCCCGCCCGACTCACCGCGCTGGCTCTGCTGGGTTGGCGGCCCGGTTTGCTCTCGGCATTGCGCCAGGAAGCGCGCCGCACGCCGTCGCCCAACAGCGGCTGGCCGATGGCCGCGATGGCGCTGCGGCTTGAGGTGCGGCTGGCCAAGCCCGGTGTTTACACGCTGAACGGGGCCGGCGCTGCGCCCACGGCGGCCCATTTGCTGGCTGCTGCCGAGCTGGCCGCCAAAGCCCTGTGGGCCAGCGCCGCTGTTCTGGCCGCTTTTGCGGTCGGGCTGAGGGCTATCGCGTGATACCGACCTTGCCACTGCACGGCGGCACCGACAGCGGGCCTTGGGTCGTGCATGATTTCTCGACCAATGCCAACCCGCTGGGGCCGCCGCCAGCGCTGTGGCGGGCCGTGCAACAAGCCGACCGCCAGCGCTACCCGGACCCGCACTACCGGGCGCTGCGCGAGCAGCTGGCCGCCGCCCATGCGGTGCCGCCGGAGCAGATCTTGCCGGCAGCCGGCGGTGCCGAGGCGATACGGCGGCTGACGCTGGCCGCGCTGCTGCAAGGCCTGCGCGAGGTCTGGGTGCCGCAACCCGGTTTTGGGGATTACGCGGCCGCCGCCGAAGCCTTGGGGCTGAGCGTGCACTGCTACACCGTCTGGCAAGAGTTGCTGCACGGCCGGCCGGCCCTGATCTGGCTGTGCCAGCCCTGCAACCCGAGCGGCACGCGTTTGGACAGCGCCGCGCTGGCTCGCATCGCCGCAGCAGCAACAGCAACAGCCGCAGGCCCATCCATCGTGGTGATCGACCTGGCTTATGAACCGCTGCGGCTGGACGGCGAGGCTGTCGCGTTGCCGCCAAGCTGCTGGCAACTGCATTGCCCGAACAAGGCGCTGGGCCTGACCGGCGTGCGCGCGGCTTATCTGGTAGCACCCGCGCCAGACGACACCTGGGCGCGGCTGCTGACGCTGGCCGCCAGTTGGGTGTTGTCCGCCGAGGGTCAGGCCCTGCTGATGCATTGGCACGACGCTGCAACGCTCGACTGGCTGGCCGAGTCGCGCGCGCAGTTGCGCGTCTGGTCAGCCCAGCAACGCGCGCTGCTGGACGGTTTGGGCTGGCGGCAACGGGGCAGTTGCACGCCGTTCTGGCTGGCCCAACCGCCGCCGCAGTCCATTGAGGGCCTGCGCGCGCACGGCATCAAGCTGCGCGATGCGGAATCATTTGGCCTGCCCGGTTGGATGCGCATCGCCACGCTGACGCCGCCGGCCCAACAAGCGCTGCTGAAGGCGCTGACGACATTGAGCACACAGACAGCAATCACACAAGGATTCTCAAAATGACTGCAAAAGCCGTGATGGTGCTGGGCACAACCAGCGGAGCGGGCAAAAGTTGGCTGGCCACCGCGCTGTGCCGTTGGTACGCCCGCCAGGGCTTGAAAGTGGCGCCGTTCAAAGCCCAGAACATGAGCAACAACGCCCGCGTCGTCCCAGGTCTTGACGGCAAGATGGGCGAGATCGGCTCGGCCCAGTACTTTCAAGCGCTGGCGGCCCGCCGTGTGCCCGAGGTGCGCATGAACCCGGTGCTGCTGAAGCCCGAGGCGGACACCGCCAGCCAAGTGGTGTTGCTGGGCGAAGTCAGCCGGGAGCTCAGCACGATGGCTTGGCGTGAGCGCAGCGAAAAGCTCTGGCCCACCGCCCGCACCGCCCTGCACGAGCTGATGGCGGAGAACGATGTCGTCGTCATCGAAGGGGCCGGCTCGCCCGCCGAGATCAATCTGCACAGCAGCGACTACGTCAATATGCGCACCGCGCTGGAGGTGCAAGCGGCCTGCCTGCTGGTCACCGACATCGACCGCGGCGGCGCGTTTGCTCACCTGTTCGGCACCCACCAACTGCTGCCCGCCGATGAACGCGCCTTGATTCGCGGTTATGTGTTGAACCGCTTTCGCGGCGACGCAGCGCTGCTGGCCCCCGGCCCGGCGCAATTGCAAGCGCTGACCGGCGTGCCCACGGTGGCGGTGCTGCCGATGTGGCGCGGCCACGGGCTGCCGGAAGAAGACGGCGTGTTTGACGATACGAGCAGCGCCGCCGGCCCGGCAGCAAACGGCGTGCTGAACATCGCCATCGTCGCCTACCCGCATCTGTCCAATCTGGATGAGTTCCAGCCGCTGCGCGGCCTGCCCGGCGTGCGCCTGAGCTGGGTGCGCGAGCCGGCGCAATTGGCGCATATGGCGCAGTTGGGGGCGGCCGACTGGATCATCCTGCCCGGCTCCAAAGCGGTGGCGTCCGACTTGGCCTGGCTGCGGACGCGAAAGCTCGACCTGGCCATCGCCCAACATGCGGCCGCCGGCCGGCCGGTGCTGGGCATTTGCGGCGGCCTGCAAATGCTGGGCGAAAGCCTGCTCGACCCGCATGGCCTGGACGGCAACGCGCCGGGCCTGGGCCTGCTGCCGCTGGTGACGCAGTTCGCGCAGACCAAGCTGCTGCGCCCGACCACCGTCCGCTTCGAGACGTTGGCCGCACCTTGGGGCCCGCTGAGCGGTGTCAGCGCGGCCGGCTACGAGATTCGCCATGGCCGCACCGTTCAGCATCCATCGCTGGCCACCGCCGCCGTGTCTTTGCGCGGTGAGGACGGCGACCCGATTGGCTGGCAGCAAGGCAGCGTGCTGGGCTGGTATGCGCATGGCTTGTTCGAGCAGCACAGCGTGATGCAGGCGCTGTTTGGCACCTCGGCCCCCAGCCTCGACAGCGTGTTCGACGGCTTGGCCGACTACATCGACCGCTACTTCGAGCCCGGCTTTCTCCTCAGTCTGCTGGAGCCGACAGTCCTGACAGCCGTTCCAACAGCCGTTTCAACAGCACAACCTACCTGAGCCCATCCCGATGACACCGTTGATCCCCACCATTCCGACGCTGGATGACCCGGCCCTGGCCGCCGCGCTGCAACAGCGCATCGACGGCAAGACCAAGCCGCTCGGCGCGCTGGGCCAACTCGAAGCGCTGATGCTGCGCCTGGGCCTGATTCTGGGCAGCGAAACACCCACCTTGAACGAGCCGCAGCTGATGGTTTTTGCCGGCGACCACGGGCTGGCTGCGCGCGGCGTGTCGGCCTACCCGAGCGATGTGACCTGGCAGATGGTGGAGAACTTTCTGGCCGGCGGCGCGGCGGTCAGCGTGTTGGCGCGCCAGCATGGTCTGGCGCTGACGGTGGTGGACGCCGGCGTGGCGCATGACTTTGCGCCGCGCGCCGGGCTGATCATCGCCAAGATCGGCCACGGCACGCAGGACGCCAGCACTCAGCCGGCGATGAGCGCCGAGCAATGCGCAGCCGCCATCAGCAGCGGCAGAAACCTGCTGACGCAGCGCCCCGGCAACGTCCTGCTGCTGGGCGAAATGGGCATAGGCAACACGTCCAGCGCGGCGCTGCTCTTGGCGCGATTGGCACGACTGGCACGACTGGCGCGGCCGGAAGACCTGGACATTGCGCAGTGCAGCGGGCGCGGCACCGGCCTCGACGACGCCGCCTTGCAGCGCAAGACCACCATTCTGGCCGCCGTCTTGCAGCAGCATGCCGATGCCCACACCCCGCTGGCGGCACTGGCCGCCTTCGGGGGTTTCGAGATCGCGATGATGGTGGGCGCGGTGCTGCAAGCCGCCCTGGAGCGCCGCGTCATCCTGGTCGACGGCTTCATCACCGGCGCGGCCGTGCTGGTGGCCGCCCGACTGCAACCGGCCGTGCTGGAACGCTGTGTGTTCGCCCACCGCTCGAACGAGCTGGGCCATCAACTGATGCTCGAAGCCCTGCAGGCCCAGCCCCTGCTCGACCTCGGCCTGCGCCTGGGCGAAGGCTCCGGCGCCGCACTCGCCTGGCCGCTGCTGCAATCCGCCTGCCACCTGCTGGCCGACATGGCCAGCTTTGCCTCGGCGGGGGTGAGCGAGAAATAAGCAGGCGGGGTGGGGGTGCCGGCAGTCCGAGCCGATCAAGCGTAGGAGATCGACAGTCGCATTGTTTTCAATCTGCGTCCATCTGCGCCAACTGCGGATGAATCTGCGGATGAATTTGCAGATAAAGCACCATCACTTCGGCGAAAACTCTGAAAACCTATCCGCAGGTGGCGTAGAAGGCGCAAATGGCGCAACTATTGAAAATCGAAATCGGCGACGGGTTCAGCACGAACGGGTTGCTGATGACGTAACCCGCACGGCGACCGAGTAATTCATTTGGGGTCGCTAGGCAGGCTGCGCAAATACGCCAGCAAATTGGCGACTTTCTTTTCGTCACTGACACCCCAGAAACTCATGTTCGTGCCGGGCACGAGCTTGCTCGGCGAGTTGATGAATTTGGTCAACGATTGCTCGGACCAGACAATGCCAGATTTCTTCATGGCATCCGAGTAGCGCGCTTTGTAGTCCGTCGTGCTGCCTGCCGTACGCCCAAAAATGCCATTGAGTTGCGGCCCGAAGCCAGCGCCAGCACCCTGCCCCACCGCGTGGCAAGAAGCGCACGTCAAACTCGAAAACAGCGCCTTGCCGGCCACGACATCGCCCGCTGCGAAAGCCAGCGGCAACTGGCTTGCTAGAGCCAAGCCAATCCAAAAGCGCCGAAATATCTGCGGTGCAGCAATTGAACAGTTGGATATTTTTCTATGTGAATTCATGGTTGATCTAAAGCTGTAGACGCATTTATTTTTAAAAATTTACTTTACATGCTCTAGCGTCACCCTGCTGCCAGATGGATTTTCTGGAGACAGATTGATCGCAAGTACGCCCCACGCGAAGATGAAATATCGAGTCGGCAGCGGTGGCTGGGCGGTGTCAAGGCAGCGCTGCGCCGAGTGACTGCGCACTCAGAGCTCCGCTTGACCGGCATACATTTCCGTGACTCCGCTCATTCAAATCCAGTCGCTGTGATTTTAATTTTTATTAATTGATCTAAAAATAATAAACTTCTGGCAGCCGCAGCCCTGGATTGAACGCATCCATCAATAAATCAACAAATAAATCTATCGATCAGATTATATTTCTATCGATGAGATAAATTCCGTAACGAAATCAACTCAAAGCACTGATTTTAAAAGAAATTTTAATACCAAAGAAAATCCACAAAAAATACTTTGTGCAAAACGCGGGTTTTCACCAGAAAATATGTTTAATTAAGAAATTAGCATTCGAACATCAAAGTTAATTTCAAAAACAAAATGACTGAAGAACTCACTTCAACACCGAAACGCTTCTTATTACGCTGCCGCACGCTGCGCCAACTAACTGCTGGACTGGGACTGGGTCTCGCGGCCGCGCTCAGCGCTTCGGCACAACCGTATCCGGCCAAATTGATCACCTTTGTGGTGCCGTTCACCGCCGGTGCCGGTCCTGATGTTTTTGTCCGTGCCATCGCGCGCGAGATTGCCAGGGACACGGGGGTGACAACGATTGTGGACAACAAGCCCGGTGCCGGCTCCGTGCTGGCAGCCCAAGCCGTAGCACGCGCACCGTCGGACGGCTACACCGTGCTGATCACCGGCAACGTCGCTTTCACCGGCAACCCGTATGTGTTCAAGAAACTGGCTTATGACCCGGTGGCTGACTTCACCCCGGTGACGACGCTGGCCAAGGGGCCGATGTATCTCTACATCAACGCGCAGAAATTACCGGTCAGCAATGTGACCGAGTTGCTGCAACTGTTGCGCAAGAACCCGGACAAATATTCGTTCGGCTACACCAGCATCACCGGCCGTTTGCCGGTCGAGGTGCTGCAGCAATCGCAGGGCATCAAGGTGCTGGGCGTGCCCTACCGCAGCGGCAACGCCGCCCTGCCCGACCTGGTCAGCGGGCAGATCGACATGATGTTCACCGACTACTCGGCTTGGCCCCACGTCACCTCGGGCCGCTTGCGCGCCATCGGCGTGACCGACCTCAAGCGCAGCCCCTTTGCGCCGGAACTGCCCACGTTTGAAGAGGCGGGCGTCAAAGGCATGGACATCGGCTTTTGGCTGGGAGCTTACTTGCCCGCCCATGCTCCGGCACCGGTGGTTGCCAAACTGCACAGCCTGCTCAGCCGGGCCGTGCAGGCCCAAGAGGTGAAGGCCGCTTATCACGCTTGGGGCACCTTCGAGTTTCTGCAGCCGCTCGGTGAATTGACCCAATTCCAAGCCAAAGAAGCCACGGCCTGGGGCCGCATCATCCGCGCCGCGGGTATTCAGCCAGAGTAAACCTAGATTCGGTTCGAAATTAATAACTCGCAGCCAGCGAGTCGGCAGCGCCATGCTGTATTTATATAAATAATAGGAGGACGACATGTTATTCACTCGCCAAGCGATTATTGCAGCTGCAGTTCTGGGCTGTTTCTCAGGACTATCTGCAGCGCAGTCCTCATTAACTTTTTTCGGCTTCGTCAATTCGGCCTATGTGAAGAAAATCGGTGAAGACATCCAGCGCTTGGATGAAGGCGCGCAAAGCCGCTGGGGTGTGCGCGGCAAGGAGGATCTGGGTGGCGGGATGAACGCCTTCTTTGCGCTGGAATCACGCTTCAAATCAGACAGTGGTGAGCAAAACGGCATCCGAGTTTTTCAGGGCCAATCGATCTTGGGCATGGAAGGCCCGTGGGGCAAGGTGTCACTCGGGCGCGACTATGTGGCCGGGTATATCGAAGCACAACTGCTCGCCGACCCCTTTATTCACACCGGTGTGGCCTCAATGGTGGCCATCGGCACCGGCGGTATCGGCACGGTGCGCAGCGACGGCACCATCACTTATATGTACAAAGGCGAAGGCTGGAATATTTCGGCACAGCGCGCCAATGCGGTCAACCCCGGCACCAATACCGTCAATTTCGCCATACCGAATCACCC
>CANFYD010000018.1 GCA_947450745.1 Burkholderiales bacterium | reverse complement strand
TGGTGGCGCTGGCGGCGCCGAGGCCGATCTGGCCGCGGGTAAAGCTCATCACATACATGAAGGTGGCGGGCACGTCGGTGGCATAACCGGGGCCGCCTGCGGTCAAGGCCATCACCAGGTCGAAGCTCTTGATCGACAAGTGGGCTAGCACCAGGATGGTGGAGAACACCACCGGCCGCAACATCGGCAAGATGATGCGCCAGTAGATGCGCGGCAACGCAGCGCCGTCGATCTGTGCGGCCTTGATGATGCTGTCGTCGATGCCACGCAGCCCGGCCAGGAACAAGGCCATGGCAAAACCGGCCGACTGCCAGATGCCGGCAATCACCACGCAGTAGATGGCGGTGTCCGATTGCACCAGCCAGTCGAAGTGAAAGCTGGTCCAGCCCCAGTCGTGCATCAGCTTTTCCAGCCCGAGGCTGGGGTTCATGATCCACTTCCAGGCGGTGCCGGTGACGATGAAAGACAGCGCCATCGGATAAAGAAATATGGTGCGCAAAAAGCCTTCCGCGCGGATCTTCTGGTCCAGGAAAATGGCCAGGGTCATGCCCAGCAGCATCGAGCCGCCGACGTACAGCAGGCTGAAAATGCCCAGATTTTTCAGCGCCACCCACCAGCGGTCCAGCGCGAACAACTGCTCGTACTGCGCCAAGCCTACGAATTCACTGTAGTTGGGCAGCATCCGCGAGGCGGTGAACGACAGCAAGCCGTTCCACACCATGAAGCCGTAAATGAAGGCGAAGCCCAGGACGAAGGCCGGTGCGACGACCAACTTGGGTAACCATGATTCGAGATTTTTATTCATCCTAGATCCTGCAGTTGGACGCGGCTGAGTGGGCTGCGATGCGGTGCGATGGCAAGGCGCGCCGACGCAGTGGGCTCTTGCCCACCAGGAGAAGCAACGCAGCCAGCGTGCCGTAGCGCGGCGCAATCGGCTGCGTAGCGCTTTCACCCAAGGGGTGAAGGTATGCGGACAGAAAAATCTCAATAGACATGAGGTCTCCGAGGCGGTAGGGCGCGGTCAACTGCCGGATTTAGGATCACTGATTCCACTTTGCCCTTGCTGACCAGAGCGGCCGAGGGGATTGGAAAAAAGGGCAGCCGAAGGCCGCCCTTGTCAAGCTACTTCAGGCCAAAGCCCGATTTACCACCAGATTTCGTACTGGATACCGGCAATGGTGTGAGCCGTCTTGCCGAACTGACCAAAGGTCGTCGAGTTCGCTTGCGCGGCGGCGGCGTTCCAGTTTGCACGGGTCACGTACATGCGAATTTCCGGACGGGTCCAGAAGTCCGGGCCGACCGAGATGGTCGGCGCAATCGTGAACTTGTTGAGCGTCTGGTTGGCTTGGCCGTCGATCGCGCGGCGGGTCGAGCCGACTTCCGCCAACAGCTTGAAGTTGGTCGTAAAGGCATAGGAGATACGACCACCGACCGAGGTGTCCTTGGTCGTCACGCCGGTCAGGTCGTCCTTGGCGGTCTGGTAGCCCAACATGGTCTGGCCGCCAAAAGCGCCCAGCTGCCAGTTCAAGGAGTCGGCAATGCGCATGCCCTTCTGGCCCGCAGTCTTGCCGTCCAGCCCCAGGAACATGCCGTCGATGCGGGCATGGCCGGTCGAGGCCTGCAGGAACAGCACATTGCTCATGCCGGCGATCAGGAAGTCCGCCTGGTTGTGCGACACGGAGATGGCTGAACCCGAATTGCCGCCTGCCAAGCCCTGGCCACCCACTGCCGTCAACAAGACCCGCAGCTTGCCGCCGGGGTTGGTGTTGATGTCGGAGATGTCGGCATTGATGCGGTGCGCTTTCACGCCGGTAGGCAGAGCCTGGTCGAACTTGTCGCCGCTGAACACGCCCACACCGAGCTTGGCACCGCCGACGGCGAAGTCGGTCATGCCGGCGCCCTGGTTGTTGCCGTAGTTCATCAGGAAGTTGTCAATGATGTGGACGTCCTGGATGCGCAAGCGGCGCTCGCCGGCCCAGAACTTGGCTTCGGGAGCAAACGACAAGCCGCCCATTTCCACATAAGCCTGCTCGGTGCTGATCGCACCGCTGTTCCACTTGGTGGGCATGTAATGGATTTTCCATTTCTGACCACCGGCTTCGAAGTTCTTGATCAGGTCGATCTCGATGCCGTTGTCGCCTTCGTTGCCGAGGCGATATTTCTGCATGTCGCCGCCCAGGGACATGCTGCCCTTGACGCCGTCTTCGTAGCTGAGCACCGGGCCGCCACGCGAGTAGCCATGGAACTCGATGCCGGCGATTTCAGCGGCAAATGCGCTGCTGGCGCACAGCGCTGCGGCGGTGGCGATCAAACGGATTTTGTGTGTGGTCTTCATCATGTGTCTCTGTTGGATCTTTAAAAATTGACTGACTTATTTGAATTTCGCAGCGGCAGCAATGCGCTTCTGGGCTTCGGCGACCGTGATCGAGTCGTCGTTCCAGAACTGGCTGACCGCATCCTTGATCGCGCCTTCAGCAGCCGGCGAAATCGCCATGCCGTGGGCGACCGAGGGCACCAAACCGCCCGTCTTGGCGGTCTCGACGAAGTCCTTGGAGGACAACTTGGCGCAGTCGTCGAACTTGGCCATATTCATGTTCAAGCGCACCGGGATGGAGCCCTTGTTCAGGTTGAACACCTCTTGGAACTCTGTGCCCATGATGGCGGCGGCCAGATCACCCTGCGCCTTTTGGGCGGAGGCTTCCTTGAGTTTGAACATGGCAAACGAATCCACGTTGAACGTGAATGCATTGGCAGTGCCTGGTGCCGCAGCACACAGGAAGTCTTTGCCCGGCACCTTGCCGGCGGCCAGGAACTCGCCCTTGGCCCAATCACCCATGAACTGGAAGCCGGCCTTTTCCTGCATCACCATGGCCGTGGCCAGATTCCAGTCACGACCCGGTGCGGCTGCATCGGTGTAAGCCTTGACCTTGCGGAAGGTTTCCAGCGACTTCTTCATCGTGTCGCTGTTCAGCGCCGTGGGGTCGAGCTTGACCAGCGCGTCGGAGTAGAACTTGGCACCACCAATGCCCAGCAGGACCGATTCGAAGGTGGTGAAGTCTTGCCAGTTCTGGCCGCCATGGGCGACGGGAATCAGACCGACCTTCTTGATCTTGTCGGCCGCCACAAAGAACTCGTCCCAGTTCTTGGGCATGGTCGCGACGCCGGCTTTCTTCAGCACGGCGGCGTTGGCCCACATCCAGTTGACGCGGTGCACGTTGACCGGTGCGGCCACGTAATTGCCCTTGTACTTCATCACGTCGGCAACCACTTTGGGCAGCAGGCTGTCCCATTTCTCGGCCTGAGCGACGGAGTCCAAATTGGCGAGCACGCCTTCCGAAGCCCATTCCTGAATGGCTGGGCCCTTGATCTGGGCAGCGGCTGGCGGGTTGCCCGACACCACACGGCTCTTCAGCACAGTGGCGGCGTTGTCACCACCACCGCCGGCCACGGCGAAGTCCTTCCAGACATGGCCCTTGGCTTGCATGATCTTCTTCAGCTCGACGACCGATTTGGCCTCGCCGCCCGATGTCCAGTAGTGCAGGACTTCAACTTCACCTGCCAGAGCGGCAGCGCTCAGGGTCGCGCCGGCAACCGCCAAAGCCGCAGCTTTCGCCAGTTTGGAAAATTTCAACATGTTGTCTCCGTTGGTTTTTAGCTCCGCTGGCGGCATCGGCCGGGAGGCTAGGGTGTTCGTACAAAAGAGGCTTCTGAACGAATTAATTAATTGTTAATTATCTGAAGGGCGGTGACATTGGTGCTTTCCCTACAATGTCTTTTTCACCACAGGCCCCAAGATCAAAGGCGCTGGAAGACGCGCATTTATGCTGAAGAAAAGGCCACCAGCAGCTCGCGAGCTGAATTTTTAGATGCGTGCGGATGACAAGTTAGTGCCGAGTTGGCTGAACAGTGCCCGCTTCCTGGCGACATCGCCCAGCCCATGCTTGATGGAGGTTTTGATGTTGAATCCTGTGCCCTTTTTCTTGACCGACCTGACCGCGCAACCCGACCCTGCCGCGCTGGAATCACTTCGTGGTGCATGGCGTTGGTTGCTCGGCGAGCGTTGGTCGCCGCTGCTGTTCTCGGCCATCGGCGATGTCTTCATCGAATTGCCGGTCGGTGCCATCTGGTGGCTCAGCACCGCCACCGGCGACTTGGAGCAAGTGGCGGATTCGCGCGAACATTTCTTGCGACTGCTGGACGGCGAGCAGGTCGATGAATGGTTTCTGCCCGGCTTGGTCGAGACCCTCAGGTCGCAGGGCAAGCCACTGTCGCCCGGGCAGTGCTATTCGTTTGTGACGCTGCCCGTTTTTGTGGCCGGCAGTTTCTCGGCTGAAAACATGTTCCCCTGCGAGGCCGCCGAACACTTTGCGCTGTCCGGGCAGATCCATCAAAGCATTCGCGGCTTGCCGGACGGCACGCCGGTGCAGGTCTTGTTCGGCCCCTGACCAAGCGGCTGCCGGCTGGCCCCACTGCTGGGGCTGCGGCTGGCCTTCTGCTCGCCTTTGGGGTGCAGCGGTGCATATTTTTGGGGGTGAGGCGGTTTTGCGCTATCTTGCAGTCCGCTGAACGGAGCATCCGTCGCGCCAACCGGTCGCGCGGAGTTCGCTCCATGCACAGAAAAGAGACGCAATGAATCCAATCAAACTCGCTGGTGTCGTTCTCATTGCAGCTGGCGTGCTGGGCTTGCTGTACGGCGGCTTCAGCTTCACCAAAGAGACTCACGACATCAAGCTGGGGCCGATCGAACTCTCCGTGAAGGAGAAGGAGTCGGTCAACGTCCCCGTCTGGGCCGGTGTGGCAGCCATCGTGGCCGGTGCCGGACTGCTGCTCGCCGGTGGCAAGAAGGGCTGAGAGGGGGGGGATTTTCTACTGCGCAGCCGTCATGCGTCGTTGGCCGGATGCTCGTGATCCGCACGTACAGAAAGTACGTTCCGGTCCCTCTGCTCCGTCTCACGCGAAAAATGGAGCGGTCAGAGTCAAAACAAATGACTCTGACCCCATTGTTTCAGCGGGTTTGCTTCGCTTCGACTTGGTAGTGATGCACTTCCCGCTGCGGGAAGGGGAAGGAGCAGCCGCCTTGTTCCAGTGCTTCTTTGCAGCGCTGGATCAGGTCGAGCTTGGTGGCCCACCAATCCTGGCGTGATGTCCAGACTCGGAACAGGATGTTCACCGAGTTGTCGCCCAGGCTCTCGACCTGGATCAGCGGGGCGGGGGTGTCGAGGATGCGGGCTTCGTCGGCGGCAATCTGGCGAAGAATCTTCAGCGCGGCGTTGATGTCGTCGTTGTAGGCAATGCCGTAAACCGCGTCGATGCGGCGGATGTCCTGGTCGGTCACCGACAGGTTGATGATGGTGTGGCCCCAGATGCTGGAATTGGGCAGAAACACCATCGGTCCGTCGGGCAAGTGGCCCTTGCACACGAAGAAGCCGACATCGTCAATGATGTAGACGGTGCCGCCCAGTTGCACGGCGTCGCCGACCTTGAACGGCCTGAACACCAGGATCATCACGCCGGCCGCCACATTGCTGAGCGTGCCCTGCAGCGCCAAGCCAATGGCCAACCCGGCCGCGCCCAGCATGGCGATCAAGCTGGTGGTCTCAACCCCGAAGCGGTTCAGCACCGCGATCAGCGTGAACACCATCACCGCCGTGCGCACGAACTTGCCCGGCAACTGGTGGAAGACGGCATCGATCTTGCCCGAGCGGCGCATCGCTTGATGCGTCAGGCGTGCCAGCCAACCGGCCATCAGATAGCCGAACACCAGCGTGGCAATGGCTCCCACCACATTGATCCCGTAGGTCAACAAATAGGTGGTCAGCAGGTCGATAGTTTTTTCAATTTTTTCATTCATGGACGCAAGGCTAACAACTTAATTGAATCGCAGCGCCGATTTCAATTCGATCCGCTGCAAATTTGATGAGTTCTGGCGGGTCCGCCATTCATTTATCGCAGCGGCACCGATGCATTTCAGCGTCAGCAAATTCCTACAAACACGCCGGGGTTTGGCTGCTGTTCTCTGCTTGATTCAGGGGCTAACCTCAGTGCTTACCTGTGGTTTGCCTTTGCGCCGCTGTTTGACAAAAATTCAGCATCTGATGCACCTGATGTATTTGAGCCGAACCATTTTCATAGCCGTTAGTTTTCAAAGAGAACCCCATGAAAAATCTAATCAAAATCCCGGTTGCTGCCCTATTCATCGCCGCTGCCGCCCTGAGTATCACCACAACAGCTCGTGCCGAAACCACGCTGGAGCGGATCCAACGCACCGGTGAAATCCGCATCGGTTATGCCAACGAGGCACCGTTTGCCTACACACGGCCCGATGGCACGGTGACCGGCGAATCGCCGGAGATCACCCGAGTCATCTTCAAGACCATCGGCGTGACCCAAGTGAATGCGGTGTTGACCGAATGGGGCGGCTTGATTCCCGGCCTGCTGGCGGGGCGCTTCGATGTGATTGCCGCCGGCATGTATGTGACGCCGGAGCGGCAGCAGCAGGTCTCGTTCACTGACCCCCATTACCAGATCGGTGACACCTTGCTGGTGACCAAGGGCAACCCGCGCAAGCTGAACAGCTATGCCAGCATCGTGGCGGACAAGCGCGTCAAACTGGCCATCATGTCCGGCACGGCGGAATACGGCTATGCCCGCGCGGCCGGTGTGCCGGACGCCCAGATCATGCAGGTGCCCAACACGATCGCGCAGTTGCAGGCGGTGCGCACCGGCCGTGCCCACGCGGCCGTCGGCACCCAGTTGACGATGCGCGATCTGGACGTCAAGGGCGGCAGCCGCGTCGAGGCGATCACAGATTTCAAGGACGATCCGGCTCACATCGGCTACGGCGCGCTGGCCTTCCGCAAGGACGATCAAGACCTGCGCGACGCGGTCAACGCGGCGTTGAAGGTCTGGCTGGGCAGTGAAGAGCATCTGGCCTTGGTCGCTCCGTTCGGTTTCGACAGCTCCAACCTCACCAGCAAGACGGTGGCCGATCTGGTCCAGCCCTGAGCGCCCGCCGCCATGACTGAGTTGTTACCCCTCCTGCTGGAGGGCATGCTGGTGACCGTGCGCATTACTTGTTTGGCATCGCTGCTGGCCATCGCGTTGGCGGTGTTGGCCGCGCTGGCCAAGTTGTCGCCCTGGCGCGGGCTGCGCTGGGTGGCCAATGCCTATATCGAGGTGTTCCGTGGCACGTCTCTGCTGGTGCAGCTGTTCTGGCTGTTCTTTGTACTGCCGCTGCCGCCGTTCAACGTCACGCTGACACCGTTCCTGGTGGCCGTGCTGGGCTTGGGGCTGAACATCGGGGCTTACGGCGCCGAGGTGATGCGTGGCGCGTTGTTGGCTGTACCGCGCGGCCAGTTGGAGGCCGCCATCGCCTTGAACGTTCCACCGCTGCATCGGTTTCTGGACATCGTCCTGCCGCAAGCGCTGGCCAAAGCGATCCCGCCGGCCACCAATCTGTTGATCGAACTGTTGAAGGGCACCTCGCTGGTGTCGCTGATCACCCTGGCCGACCTGACCTTCCGGGCCAACCAATTGGTGCAAGCGACCTTCCGCACGACGGAGATTTTCAGCCTCGCGTTGCTGATCTATTTCTTGCTGGCGCAGAGCATCAACCTGCTGATGCGCCGACTTGATCGGCGCTTGAACCGCGGTTTGCGCAAAGGGAGCATGTGATGGAGGCGGGATTTTTTGATTGGCAATTTGCGCTGCAAATCTTGCCCCAACTGTTGCAAGCCTCGATCAACACGATAGGCATCACCTTGCTGGCGTTTGCGCTGGCGCTGGTGCTGGGCTTGCTGCTGGCGGTGCTGCGGCGGGCCCCGCAGCGCTGGCTGTCCTGGCCGGCCACGGCGGTGATCGAGTTCATCCGCAGCACGCCGCTGCTGATCCAGTTGTACTTTTTGTACTACGTGTTGCCCGAATTCGGGCTGACCTTGTCGGCGCTGACGGCAGGCACTTTGGGCTTGGCTCTGCATTACGCCTGCTACACGGCCGAGGTTTACCGCGCCGGGCTCGATGCCGTGCCGCGCGGCCAATGGGAAGCCGCCAAGGCCTTGAGCCTGAACCCGTGGCATGCCTATCGCGGCATCGTTTTGCCGCAAGCAATTCGCCCCATCGTGCCGGCGCTGGGCAACTATCTGATCGCGATGTTCAAGGACACGCCGGTGTTGTCGGCCATCACTGTGGTGGAGCTGATGCTGCAGGCCAAGAACATCGGCTCGTTGACCTTCCGCTATATCGAGCCGATCACCCTGGCCGGCCTGTTCTTCTTGGTCATCAGCTTGGTCGTGGCGCTGCTGGTGCGCCAGCTTGAAACGCGCCTTCGTCTGCCCTGATTCGGCGGCCCCAAATACAGTGTTGAGGACACCCCACTTATGACTTCTCCCTTGATCCGTTTCCGCGGCGTGAGCAAACGCTACGGCGCGCTGACCGTGCTTGACCAGCTGGACCTGGACGTGGCGGCTAACGAAAAAGTCGCCATCATCGGCCCCAGCGGCTCCGGCAAATCGACGCTGCTGCGGGTGCTGATGATGCTCGAAGGCATCAACGATGGCGTGATCGAATTCGACGGTCAGCCCTTGACCCATATGGCAAAAAACGGCGGTTTGGTGCCGGCCAGCGAAAGCTACAAACGCCAGGGCCGCCGCAATATCGGCATGGTGTTTCAGAGCTTCAACCTGTTCCCCCACATGACCGCGCTGGAAAACGTGGTGGAGGCACCGGTCAAAGCGCTGGGGCTGAGCCCGCGTGAAGCGGATGAGCGTGCCCGCGAGTTGCTGGACATGGTCGGGCTGTCGGACAAGTTTGCGGCCTACCCGTCCCGGCTGTCGGGCGGGCAGCAGCAGCGGGTCGCGATTGCGCGCGCGCTGGCCATGCGCCCGCAAGTGATGCTGTTCGACGAAGTGACCTCGGCGCTTGACCCCGAGCTGTGCGGAGAGGTGCTCAATGTGATCCGCCGCCTTGGCGATGAGCACAAGTTGACCATGCTGATGGTGACCCACCAGATGGGTTTCGCACGCGAGTTCGCCGACCGTGTCTGCTTCTTCTCGGAGGGCAAGATCGCCGAGCAAGGCACACCGCAAGAAATCTTCGGCTCGCCTCAGAATGAGCGCACCCAGGCTTTTCTGAGTGCGGTGCTGGACGCGGCCTAGGAGCCTGGGCTGCAGTGACGTAGGGCGAGTCGAGACCCGCGAACGATTTCGGCAACGGCAGCGAAGTGCCAAAAGGAGCTGGCTTAGCGCATCACGGCTGCCACAGTCGGCCAGACGCGGGTCACGACCCGCCCTACAGCCTCCTCCGCTATTTGAAAATTGAATCGGTTATAAAAATTGCAGCGCTTATTGAATTTGGACGGGCTTGAAAAATGGTTGTTGCGGCTGACCGGCGGCGATGACTTTTTAACCTTGGTGCTGCAGATTTTCATTGTGGTGCTGGCGGTGGTGGTGGCGAATTTCTTCTTGCGCCGCTTGCTGGCCCGCTTGGAAGAACGCGCCCGGTTGGCCACCGCGCCGTGGAACTTTGCCCTGGTGTCGGCGGCGCGCACACCGTTGACGGTGCTCGGCTGGGTGATCGGCATCGCCTTTGCCGCCCGCATCGTTCAAAACGAGACCGATACCGTGTTGTTCGAAGCAATCGCCCCGATGCGCACCATCGGCGTGATTGCCTGTCTGGCCTGGTTCCTGATGCGCTTTATCGGCAATGTGCAGGACAACGTGGTGTCGCAGCGCGAGGCTCGCGGCGAGGCACTGGACCGCACCACGGTGGACGCGATTGGCAAGTTGCTGCGCATCTCCGTCATGATCACCGCCGCCATTGTCAGCATGCAGAGTCTGGGGTTCTCAATCTCTGGCTTGCTGGCTTTTGGCGGGGTGGGTGGCATCGCGGTCGGCTTTGCCGCCAAGGACATGTTGGCTAATTTCTTTGGCGGTTTGATGGTTTATTTGGACCGCCCGTTTGTGGTGGGCGACTGGATCAGATCACCCGATAAAGAGATTGAAGGCACGGTCGAGGAAATCGGTTGGCGCTTGACCCGTATCCGTACTTTTGATATGCGGCCGCTGTATGTGCCGAATGCCGTTTTCACTCTGATTGCGGTTGAAAACGCCTCGCGTATGTTGCATCGCCGTATTTATGAAACGGTCGGAATACGTTATGTGGATATTGACAAAATGCCTGCCATCGTGGCGGATATCAAGGCGATGTTGATGGCTCACCCGGAGATTGAAAAAAGCAAAACGACGATTGTCAATTTCGTGAAATTCGCAGCGTCGTCGTTGAATATCATGATTTACACCTTCACCCGCACGACCAGCTGGATCGAGTTTCATGAAATACAGCAGGAGGTGATGCTGAAGATCGCGAATATCATTGCCGCACACGGTGCCGAGCTGGCATTCCCGACACGAACGCTCCATCTTGAAAGTATGCCGGCGGCACTGGCAGTTAAATAATTCATTTTGTTACCAAATATTTAAAACATCGGAGTGATTAATTAATTCGGGCCTTTAGTATGGGCTTTTAAAGGAAATCAGATGGCGATGTCACCCTTCTTCACCAAACGCGAACCGATCATCAAGCCGCTGCGCAACGGCCCGGGTACCGGCAGCAGCAGTAACAGCAACTTGCCGCCAGCGGCCGCGCACCCGTCGTCAACCGAGACCCACGAGAGCATCGAGGCGGACATTCCGGTGGCCATGCCCGTGCCTGTTCCGCCGGCCCTGGTTGCCGCAACCTCGGCCGAGCCGACCCCGATGGCGCAGCCCGAACCGGGCCGCAGCCAGTTGACGGTCGGCCCGAACATCAAGCTGAAGGGCGTAGAAATCACCGATTGCGACACGCTGGTGGTCGAGGGCTTTGTCGAGGCGACGATGGATTCGCGGGTCATCCAGATTGCGGAACATGGCGCGTTCAAAGGCTCGGCCGAGATCGACATCGCTGAAATTCATGGCCAGTTCGACGGCAACCTGACCGTGCGCCAGAAGCTGACGATTTTTGCCACCGGCAAAGTCACCGGCAAGATCCGCTACGGCAAGCTGGTGATTGAAGAGGGCGGTCGGCTGGGCGGCGACATCCAGTTCGGGGCCGCACCCACCACCCCGCAAGCCAGTAGCGCCCCCGCCACCGATCAGCCCGCCGCCGCTTGATCGCTTGATCGCCGCTCAGTTGCGCGTCATCCCCAGCCGCCACGCGTCAGCAAATTCCTACAAACAAGCCCGGTTTTGCCCTGCGTAGCCGCCGTGACGGCCGGGCTACTCTGACGCTTCACCTGTGCCTGTCCTCGATGGGCATCCGGCCGCAGCTTGCTGTGCCGAGCGTTGCCGTCCAGGCGCTTTGATCGGCAGGCAGACAGGTCACCCCACAAGCGGGCGCATCCGCTGAGCTGAAGGAGACAAGCGATGAATAGGAGTCTGCACCCAGGTCTCGAAAGTCATGCACCGGGAGTCCTCTCTTGGGTGCGCTGAATTCAATCAGCGAATGGGCGGCTTACTTCCATTTCGCCCAATGGCCGCCGCGGCCGGATCTGCTGTTCTGGTTTGCGCTGACGCTGGTCGCCGGGGCCTTGCTGGGGGGCCTGGTGTTTCGCCGGCTCGGCCTGCCGCGCATCGTCGGCTACAGCGCCGCCGGCATGGCGGTGGCGGGGCTGGGCATGGGGCTGAGCGATGGGCAGTTGCAGGGCACCGACCGGCTGATCGTCGATTTGGCGCTGGCCTTGCTGTTGTTCGAGCTGGGAAGCCGCGTTTGTCTGCGCTGGCTGAAGGTCAATCCGGCCCTGTTGCTGACCAGCGTGGCCGAATCGCTGCTGACTTTTTGGGCTATTTTTGCCGTGCTGCGCTGGTTCGACTTTGTGCCGAACGTGGCGCTTGCCGGTGCGGCGCTGGTCGGCGTGGCGGCTCCCGCCGTCATCGGCCGGGTGGCGACCGAGTTCAAGTCGGCCGGTCAGGTCAGCGAGCGGATGATCGTGCTCAGCGCGCTGAACACGCTCTACGCCGTGCTGCTGCTGAAGCTGGTGATCGGCTGGTTGCATGTCGATCAGCGCAGCGACTGGGTGCAAGGGCTGGCACAGCCGGCCTACACCTTCATCGGCTCGGTGCTGGTGGCGGCCTTGTTGGCCGGTTTGGTCGGCTGGGTGCTGCGGCGCTTTGACCTGACGGACGAGAACTCGGTGCTGCTGCTGCTGGGCTTGGTCGTGATGGCGCTGACCGCTGCGCGGCTGCTGGCGCTGTCCACCTTGCTGGTGCCCTTGTTGGCCGGCGTGATGCTGCGCAACGCCAGCGAGCGGCCTTGCATCTGGCCTCGCCATTTCGGCACCGCCGGCGGGGTGCTGGTGCTGATGCTCTTCGTCATCGTCGGCGCAGCCTGGTCGGTGCAGGGGCTGATGGCCGGAGCGCTGGTGGCCTCGGCCTTGTTGCTGACACGGGCGCTCAGCAAGGGGGTGGTGCTGGCTGGGCTGGCGCATGTCAGCGGCATCGAGGTCAGGCAAGGCCTTGGCTTGGCGCTGACCTTGACGCCGGTCTCGGCCACCTCGTTGGTGATGCTGGCGGACCTGCATTTGAGCCACCCGCTGCTGGCCACTCAATTGGCACCGGTGGTGCTGTCTGCCATTGCCATCATGGCGCTGCTCGGGCCGATGCTGGTGCAGGGCGGCCTCAAGCTGGCTGGCGAGCACCACGCAGTCACCCGTTCAGCCCCACGCTTGAAAAAGGATAAATCTTGAGCCTCGACCACCTGCTCGGCCCGTTCGCCGATTCGCGCTCGTTGACGCTGGGCGTCGAGCTGGAATTGCAAATCGTCAACTCGCACGACTACGACCTGACGCCCGCCGCCAAAGACCTGCTGCGCTTGATGAAAAAGCACAAGCTGCCGGGCAACGTCACGCCGGAAATCACCGACAGCATGATCGAGCTGTGCACCGGGGTTTGTACCGGTTATGCCGATGTGCTGGAGCAATTGACCGTCACCCGCGATGCGCTGAACGACTGCGCGGCGCAGCTGAACGTGGGGCTGTGCGGCGGCGGCACGCATCCGTTCCAGGACTGGAGCCAGCGGCGCATCTTTGACAAACCGCGCTTCCAGGAGATTTCGGCGCTGTACGGCTATTTGTCCAAGCAGTTCACCATCTTTGGCCAACATGTGCACATCGGTTGCCCGGGCCCGGACCAAGCGCTGGTGCTGCTGCACGGCCTGTCGCGCTTCATCCCGCATCTGATTGCGCTGTCCGCCTCGTCGCCGTTCGTGCAGGGCACGGACACCGGTTTCCATTCGGCACGGCTCAATTCGGTGTTCGCTTTTCCGCTCTCCGGGCGGGCCCCGTTCGTCAATCGCTGGGACGATTTTCTGGTCTATTTCGAGAAGATGACGCGCACCGGCGTGGTCAAGAGCATGAAGGACTTTTACTGGGACATCCGGCCGAAGCCGGAGTTCGGCACGATTGAAGTGCGCGTGCTCGACACGCCGCTGACGATTGAAAAAGCCGCTGCGCTGGCCGGCTACATTCAATGCTTGGCGCGCTGGTTGCGCATCGAAAAACCGTTCGAACCGAACGAGGATGACTATTTGCCCTACACCTTCAACCGCTTCCAGGCCTGCCGTTTCGGGCTGGACGGCACCTTTGTCGACCCCGCCACCGGCGAGCACCGACGGCTGCGCGACGACATCGAGGCGACCTTGCAAAAACTGGAGATCCACGCGATGGAGCTGAAGGCCGAGGGGGCTTTGAGCTTCATCCGCGCCGAACTGGCCGGTGACGGCAACGACGCCACCTGGCTGCGCGGCGTGCAGGCGCAGGAAAATCTGCTGCCCGAGGTGGTGCGCCAGCAATGCCTGCGCTGGTCGGGGCAGGCTGTCGGCCCATCTACCGAACAATCGCTCGGCCCATCGGTCGGCCACTCTGCCGGCCGGTCGATGTGAAGGCCGCAGCAGCGCCGCCTCGACCGGCCCCGCCGCCGCCGCCGCTGAAGATCGGCTTGTCGGCCCGGCTGATGCATTCGCCGCCGCTGGAGCTCGGGTTTCGCAACAAGACGCTGCAATATCTGGAGCAGGCGATTGCGCATTGGGTGATGGACCACGGCGCGCTGCTCTTCATGCTGCCGACGCTGGGCTTCGATGCCGAGGTGGCGCGGCGGCGGGTGTCGGTGCGGCAATATGTGGACACGCTGGACGGCTTGGTGATGCAGGGCGGGGCGGACGTGAGCCCGCTCGGCTACGGGCAGCAGCCGCTGCGCCCCGAGTGGGGCGGTGACATCGTACGGGATCGCTACGAAATGGAGCTGCTGGAGGGCTTTTTGGCCCAGGGCAAGCCGGTGCTGGGCATTTGCCGCGGCGCGCAGCTGATCAATGTGGCTTACGGCGGCAGCTTGTATCAAGACATCCGCACCCAGCGGCCCGAGGCCCGACGCCACGTCGATGCGGATCTGTATGACCAACTCCAGCACGGCATCGACTTCGAGCCCGGTTGCCGCTTGGGTGCGCTGTACGGCGGGCTGCCCGGCGGCGCGGTCACCAGCATCCATCACCAAGCGGTCGATCGGCTCGGTGCCGATCTGCACATCGAAGCCCGCTCCTCCGAGGACGGTGTGGTCGAGGCGATCCGTGCTCACGGGTCCGGCTTTGTCGTCGGCGTGCAGTGGCACCCCGAGTTCCACGCCGTCAACCCCGGCCTGCTCAGCGGCGCGCCGCTGTTGGATGGATTTTTAGCCGCCGCGCTGGCGGTGCGTAGCGGCTGATCGGCTGCCTTTACCGACTGCTTTCACCGTACTTCTTATGCGTGCCCGACCGGATCGAGCGGCTCGAATTCTGCGGCCGTCTTGTGCTTCCACCCGGCGATGGCGCGGCCCATTTCGGCGGTGTCAAAAATGGCGCTTTGCAGCAAGGCCATCTGTTGCAGCGACGCGGCCACGCCGTGATCGCGCGCATGGTTCAGGGCCAGCTTGGAGCCCGCCATGGCCAGTGGTGATTTGGCCGCAATTTTTTGCGCCATGGCCAGCGCATGAGCCAGCAGGCTGGCGGCGTCCGGCAGCACGGCGTTGACCAAGCCGACGGCCAGCGCGCGCTCGGCGCTGAGGCGCTCGCCGGTGTAGGCCAACTCGCGGGCCAAGCCGGCCGGCATGATGTGTTGCAGGCGCTGCAGCACGCCCAGATCGGCCGCCATACCGATATTGATTTCCTGCACGCTGAAAAACGCGTCGGCCGAGGCGTAGCGAATATCGCAAGCGGCCGCCAAGTCGAACGCGCCGCCGATGCAGCCGCCTTGAATGGCGCAAATGACCGGGAAGCGCGCTTCATCCAGCACGCTGAAGCAGTCCATCAAGCGGCGCAGCGACTCCTGAAAGCTCAGGCGGGCCCGCGCGGTGCCGGTGTTCAACATCGCGCCGTCGCCGGCAAAAGTTTCCAGCGCCATGCCGGCGCAGAAGTGTTTGCCGGTCGACGAAATCACCAGCACCCGGGCTTCGCCGCTGTCGTGCAGACCGCGCACCGCATCTCGCAGCGCCGGGAAAAACGCCGGCTCCAATTGGTTCAGGCGCTCCGGGCGATTCAGTTGCAAATGGGCCAGGCCGGCCGCGTCGGTGTCGAGGCTGAAAAAGTCATTATTCATCGCTGAGGTCTCCGGTATTGAGCGGGGAAGACTAGACCTCCAAGCTGTCGCTGCGCTATCCAATGCGCGACAGTCGGGTGGCTCG
The DNA here is from genome assembly GCA_947450745.1 of Burkholderiales bacterium. GTDB lineage: Bacteria > Pseudomonadota > Gammaproteobacteria > Burkholderiales > Burkholderiaceae_C > Paucibacter_A. Next base: position 1,811 of record CANFYD010000018.1, on the reverse strand, counting down.
GGCTTCGTTTTGGGCGCAGAGGGTGAGAACTTTTGTAGCGAGCGGTCGTCAGGCTTGGGCGAAGGAGCGCGGAGTCGGAACGTACTTCAGGTACGAGAGGATTCCGAGCACCGCCCAACGACGCATGGCGGCCGCGCAGTAAAAAGTTCTCACACTCTTGAGTAGTTTCACCGACCGGGCAAGTCCGGGGGCGTCGGGGGCAGTCGCTTGCCTACACTCGTTGGCATGGCTACTTTGATGACTGAGGACGCGCTGCCGCTGCACTGGCAGCAATGGTTGCAGGCGGGCACTGCGCCCGCGCACGGCACGGTGCTGATCGTGCACGGGCTGGGCGAGCACATCGGCCGCTATGCGCATGTGGCCGAGCGGCTGAACCGCTGGGGTTGGCAGGTGCTGGGCCACGATCAGCGTGGCCATGGGGTATCGGGCGGCGCGCGCGGCGACGTGCCGGACGCCGAGTGCCTGTTGCGCGACCTGGCGCAGGTGATCGACCACGTGCGCGCCGACCCTGTGCTGGGTCGGGGGCCACTGCTGCTGCTGGGGCACAGCATGGGCGGCCTGGTGGCGGCGCGCTTTGTCGCCGGTGGCTTGGCGGCCAGCTGCGGCGGGCAGTTGCCGATGTGGTTTCGGCCGGTCGATGCCCTGGTGCTGAGCTCACCCGCGCTGGATCTGGGCCTGTCCGGCCTGCAGCGTTTGAAGCTGGCGCTGGGAGCCGGCCTGGCCCCCCATTTGGCCGTCGGCAATGGGCTCAAGCCCAGCTGGATATCGCGCGATCCGGCGGTGGTGAAGGCTTACACCTCCGACCCGTTGGTGCATGACCGCGTCACGCCGACGCTGGTGCGGATGATGGTCGACGGCGGCGAGTTGGTGCGCCAGCATGCCGCCGATTGGGCCGTGCCCACCTTGTTGCTGTGGGCCGGCGGCGACCGCTGCGTGGCCCCAGCCGGCAGCGCCGAGTTCGCCGCCACTGCGCCGGCGGCCTTGCTGCGTGCCCATTGCTTCGAGGCGCTGGCGCATGAAGTCTTCAACGAGCCGGAGCAAGGGCAGGTGTTCGCGCAGTTGCAAGCCTGGTTGATGGAGCGCTTCGGAGCGTGATCTTCCGCCGGTAACCCTGCCCGGGCGACCCACAGAGCGACGCCTTAAACTGCTGGCTTACCCGCCACAAGCAGGAGTTGCCCATGAATGCTCGCACCCCGTCGCTGTCTTTGCAGTCCGATCAAACCACCGCCCTGGGCGAATTCGCGGCCCGGGTCTGGGATGAGGAAATCGTCCCCGCCTTGACCACCTACATCGCCATACCGGCCAAGAGCCCGATGTTCGATGCCGACTGGGCGGCGCACGGCCACATCGACCGTGTGCTGCGCGATGCCGCCGCTTGGGTGGAGAGCAAGAAGGTGGCCGGCCTGAAGCTGGAAGTGATCCGCCTCGAAGGCCGCACGCCGGTGATCTTTTTCGAAGTGCCGTCGACCAAGCCGGCCGACGTCGACGGCTGTCCCGACACCATCGTGCTCTATGGTCACCTGGACAAACAGCCCGAGTTCAACGGCTGGCGCAATGACCTGGGGCCGTGGACGCCCAAGTACGAGGACGGCAAGTTGTACGGCCGTGGCGGTGCCGATGACGGCTACGCGATTTATGCCTCGCTGACCGCCATCATGGCGCTGGACAAACAAGGCATCCCGCGTCCGCGCTGCGTCGGCATCATCGAAACCTGCGAGGAAAGCGGCTCCTACGACTTGCCGGCCTATCTGGACTTGTTGAAGGACAGGCTCGGCCAAGTCTCGTTGGTGGTCTGCCTCGACTCCGGTGCC
>CANFYD010000017.1 GCA_947450745.1 Burkholderiales bacterium | reverse complement strand
TGGTCGTAGGCCTTGGCCTCGCCACCGAACTTGGCAGCCAGCACGGTTGCAATAGCAGCCGTCAGCGTGGTCTTGCCATGATCAACGTGACCGATCGTGCCCACATTGACGTGGGGCTTAGTGCGTTCAAACTTGCTTTTTGCCATTTCTGCGCTCCTGAAAAGGGGTCGATCAGACTAGAAGAAGGTATCTCGGAAACTGTGGTGCCCATGACGCGGATCGAACGCGTGACCTCTCCCTTACCAAGGGAGTGCTCTACCACTGAGCCACATGGGCATCGGCACGGGTTTGGCGGCAAATTCGGCAACCCGAACAGTGAACCAACAAACCAGTATCGACGCAAACTTCTTTGAACTGCCCTGAACCACCGCACAACACTGGAGCGGGAGACGGGAATCGAACCCGTGCTATTAGCTTGGAAGGCTAAAGTTCTACCATTGAACTACTCCCGCCCGGGAGATCTGCTTTCTGGCTCACCTAAACAGTCACTTACTTTTTCACTCACTTTTTGAAATCGAGATGCCGGATCACCCGACATCTCGAATCAAATAATAAGTTTGCCTTGGTGGAGGAGGCTGGATTCGAACCAGCGTACGCGTTAGCGGGCAGATTTACAGTCTGCTGCCTTTAACCACTCGGCCACCCCTCCAAGGCAAGCCCACAATTCTAGCGGAGGAATTGTGCCGTGGCAAACATTATTGCGAAAAAGTTTTCAAGCTACTCAAGCCCCGTCCGCAACACCGCTCGAATACGCGCTCGCCAAAGCATCCAGCCTCGCCCGTGCCCGCTCGCCCTGCCACACCAACAGCTCGCCGCGCCGGAATGCTGCTTTCAGCGCTTCCAGCGCTTGGCGTTGCTCGGCTTGGCTGCCCGGCACCAGCACGAGGTCGGCACCGGCCTGAACCGCCAGCACCGCCGCCCGGCCATAACCGTAGCGCTGCTGAATGGCAGGGTCTGCCAAAGAGTCGCTGATCACCACGCCGTCATAGGCCCAGTCGCGCCGCACGATCTCGCCGAGCACCTTGGGCGACAGCGTGGCCGGATGATCCGGGTCGATTTGCGGGTAGACGACGTGGGGCAACATCAGCACGGGCGCGAAGTCCTTCACAGCATGAAACGGCTGCAGCTCCAGCCCATCCAGCCCGGCCCGTGATTTATCCACGCTGGCCAAGCTAGGCGCCGGCTCAACCACCGCATCGACCGGGCTGGGGAATTGTGTGAAGCAGCAGGCCACACCCTCGCGCAGCGAGCCGCGCATCCAGGCCGCCAGATAGGCCGGATCGACCGGCCGGGCTGGGTCGATGGCGGCACCCAGCGCTGGCGCAAAATTCCAATTGAAGCCCAGGTTACGCAGCAAGCGGGCCGCCTGTGCGCCGGCGATTTCGCCCGCAGCTTCGCCATCCCCATCGCTGCCGCCCAGCGCCGTCAAGCCCTCGGACGGCTCGATGCCGATCAAAGCGCCGGCACCCATCAGTTCGCGCAGTTGGTGCGTCAACTGCTGAATTTCAACTTCATTGCCCAGATTTCTGTCGAGCAGGCAGACCGCGCGAATCTGGTTTTTGCGCAAAAACTCGGCGGTCGCCTTGTCCAGTTGCTGGCCCTGGATATCGACCATCAATAATTGGCCGGGATGAAATTCAGTCATGGCGTGCCTCAGTTCGTTGGGGTGACTTCGGCCGGAGGCGGCCATCAGTCGGTCGGGATTACGGCCGCTGGCGTTGCGCCAGCGGGTCTAGATCTTCATGTCGATGGGCGCTGTCGAACTTGGCAAGCGTCAGCTGAGTTCGATCACATCGCCTTCCACCACGACGCACTGCAGGTTCAATTGATGGTCCAGCACGACCACATCGGCCCACGCGCCAACGCGTAACTGGCCCCGGTCGGTCAAGCCCAGAAACTCGGCCGCAATGCTTGAAACCCGCCGGGACGCTTCGGCGATGCCCAGACCCAGCTCGACCAAATTGCGCAGCGCCTGGTCCATCGTCAGACAACTGCCGGCCAGCGTGCCATCGGGCAAGCGCACGCCGCCCAGGCATTTGTGGACGGTGTGACGGCCGAGCCGGTACGCACCGTCGGGCATGCCCGCAGCCGCGGTGGAATCGGTGACGCAGAACAAGCCGGGAATAGCCCGCAGCGCCACGCGAATCGCGCCGGGGTGGACATGCTGCAGGTCGGGGATGATTTCTGCATAGCGGGCGTGGGCCAGCGCCGCGCCGACCATGCCGGGCTCGCGGTGATGCAGGCCGGTCATCGCGTTGAACAAGTGGGTGAAGCCGCCCGCGCCCTGCTGCAACGCTGCCACGCCGTCCTCGTAACTGCCGGCGGTGTGACCGATCTGGACCTGAAACCCGGCCGCGCGCAGTTGCGGAATCAAGTCCAGCATGCCCGGCAGTTCGGGCGCGACGGTGATCAGCTTGATCGGTGCCAACAGATTCAGGGCCAGCACCTCGTCCAGCGAGGCCTGCTTGGCAAAAGCGGGCTGGGCGCCGAGCTTGTCCGGGTTGATGTAGGGCCCTTCCAGGTGCACGCCCAACAAGCGCGCGCCCTTCGGAGTGCGCTCCCTGCAGGCCGGGCCCAGCGCCATCAGCGCCGCGCAGATGTCGTCCAGCGGCGCGGTCATCGTGGTCGCCAGCATTGAGGTCGTGCCGTGGCGCGCATGCAGCCGCGCGATCTGATGCGCCGCCTCGCCGCCTTCCATCGTGTCGTGGCCACCACCGCCATGCACATGCAGATCGATGAAACCGGGCAGCAGCAGGGGCAGAGGCTGGGCTAGATCGCCCGCCGCTTGCAGCAGCTCCAGCTCCGAAATCGGTGTGCCTTCAATGGCGCTGATGCGCCCTTGCTGATGCGTCAGGAAGCCGCGCACAAAGCCCTGCGGCGTCAGCACGAAGCCGTCGATCCGTTGCGATGCCGTCATCGGGAACTCCTTCGCCTTATTTGCTGAAATCATGGCGCATTTTGGCGTTCAAGCGCCTGGCGGATCAGGTGCAAAGCGCCGTCAGCCGAATCCCCCTGAGGCGTCACGCAGCGCGCTCGGGTGGCGGCCGAAAAAAGCGGGGCCAAACGCAAGGCGATGCTGCCCGACAAGGCCAGCGGCAGTTGTGCTTCGGGGTCCAGCGCCCGCCCGATGCGCTCCAACTCCAACACGGCGGCGTCCAGAAATTGAGCCGCCACAGGGTCGCTCGCCGCATGGTCGAACACCAGCGGTGCCAAGCCGGCATAGCCCGGCTGACCGGCCGCCGCACACCAAGCCAGCAGTGCCTCCCGGTTGAGCCCGGCCTGCGCCAGGACGGCCAGCGCCAACGGGCCCAGCACAGCTCGGCCGTCCAGCGCCTGATGGGTGTGGCGCATGGCCAATTGCCCCAGCCAAGCGCCGCTGCCCTCGTCGCCAATCTGCCAGCCCCAGCCGCCCGCGAGGACGCGGCTGCCGTCGCGCCGCAAGGCCTCGCCGACCGAGCCGGTGCCGGCTGCAATCACCGCCCCGGCCTGCCCGCCGTGGGCCCCGAGCAAGGTGGTGAAGCCGTCGTGCTCCAGCAGCAGCGCGGCAAAGCCCGGTTGTTGGCCGACGAAGGCCTGCGCTTGCGTCGCCACACCAACACCCGCCAAGCCCAGGCCGATGGCGCAGGACGACAGGTCGGGCATGCCGCCACCCGCTTGCGCGCCTGCCTGCTGCAGCGCTTGCAGAATATGCCGCCAAGCCTGCTCGACCCCTTGGCCGAGCGCCGACGGGCCGGCCTCCCCTTGGCCCAGCAAGCGGCCGGCGCGGTCGGTCAAGCGCAGGCGTGTGCCGGTGCCGCCGCCGTCCACGCCGATCAGGAAGCGGATCGCGCTATTCGACTGCCCAGGCTGCCACGGCTGACCCGCAGGAAAAACACTTGGAAAACTCAACATGACAACCTCATCAAGCGCCGGAAGGCTGGGCGGTGCCGGACAAGTCCCAGCTGATCGCCCGGCCACGCGCCTGCAACCAGGCCTGCGCTTGAGAAAAATGCCCGCAGCCGATGAAGGGGCGCGGCGGCCGGGTGGCGGACAGCGGCGACGGGTGGTTGGCCTGCAGCAGCAGGTGTTGCGGGCCGGCCGCCGAGATCAACGCCGCCTTCGCTTGGGCATGCGCGCCCCACAACATGAAAACCTTGGCTGCCGGGTCGCTTGCGGCGCAGGCAATCAACGCGTCGGTCAAGGCTTCCCAGCCGAGCTTGGCGTGGCTGGCCGGTGCGCCGTCCTCCACCGTCAAGCAGGTGTTCAACAGCAACACGCCGCGCCGCGCCCAGGCACCCAGGTGGCCGCTGGCAACGGGCGATTGGCCCAGATCGCGCTGCAATTCCTTGAAAATATTGCGCAGGCTGGGCGGAATCTTCACGCCGGGCGGCACCGAAAACGCCAACCCTTCAGCCTGACCCGGCCCGTGATACGGGTCCTGCCCGAGGATGACGACGCGCGTGCCGTGCAGCGGCGTCAACGCCAGCGCACGCAGCGGTTCGGGCGGGTAGATCAAGGCAGAAGCTGCTTCACGCCGGGCCAGATGATCCAGCAGATCGCGGCCCGCAGCGCTGACCCGCCAAGCGTCCACCGCAGGCTGCCAACCGGCATCCACAGCCGCCAGATCAAGCTTCAAGAGCGCGGTTCAAAGAAGGAATCAAAGAAGCGGTTCAAGCAAACAGCCGAGCCAGCGCCGCACCGGGGTCGGGCGCACGCATGAAGGCCTCGCCAACCAAATAGGCATGGACGCCAGCGGCGCGCATCTTCTGCACGTCGGCCGCCGTCTGAATGCCCGATTCGGTCACCAGCAGACGGTCGGCCGGCATGTTCTTCAGCAAGCCCAGCGTGGTGTCGAGCGTGACATCGAAGGTGCGCAAGTTGCGGTTGTTGATGCCGATCAGCGGCGTGCGCAAGCGCAGCGCGCGCTCCAGCTCGGCACCGTCGTGCACTTCCACCAGCACCGCCAGCTTCAGGCTGAGGGCCTGCGCCTCCAGCTCGGCCATTTGCTCATCGCTGAGGCAGGAGGCGATCAGCAGAATACAGTCGGCCCCCATCGCGCCGGCCTCGTAGACCTGGTAGTCCGCCACCATGAAGTCCTTGCGCAGGACGGGCAGATCGCAAGCGGCGCGCGCTTGCACCAGGTACTCGGTCTGACCCTGAAAGAACTGCGCATCGGTCAGCACGCTCAAGCAGGCCGCGCCATGCTGGGCATAGCTCTGGGCAATGGCGGCCGGGCGGAAGTCCGCGCGCAGCACGCCCTTGCTGGGGCTGGCCTTTTTGATTTCGGCGATGACGGCGCTGCCGCCGGCCGCGACCTTGGCACGCAGGGCCGCAGCAAAGTCGCGCGCATCGGCGCGCAGCGCGGTGTGTTCGGCCTCTTCGCGCAAGCTGCTCAAGGAGCGGCGCTGGCGGGCTGCGGCGATTTCTTCATGTTTGACCGCAACGATGCGGCGCAGGATATCGGACATGGTTTTCGCTTTCTCAGGGCTGGGCTGGGCCGTGGCTTAGGCCAGAGCCGCCGTGTGGTTCAAGGCCTGGGTCGCGGCGACAAACTGATCCAGCTTGGCGCGCGCCGCACCACTGGCAATCGCCGTGCGAGCCAATGCGATGCCGTCGGCAATCGAGTCGGCCACGTTGGCGGCGTAAAGCGTCGCACCGGCATTCAGGATGACGATGTCACGGGCCGCGCCTTCCTCGTTGTCCAGCGCGCCGAGCAACATCAGCCGCGACTCTTCCGGGCTGCCCACCTTCAAGCTGCGGTTCGACGCCATCGCCATGCCGAAGTCTTCCGGGTGAATCTCGTATTCGCGCACTTCGCCGTTTTTCAGCTCGCCGACCAAGGTGGCCGCGCCGAGCGAAATCTCGTCCATGCCGTCCTTGCCGTACACCACCACCGCGTGTTCGGCGCCCAGCCGCTGCATCACCCGCACCTGGATGCCGACCAGATCGGGGTGGAACACGCCCATCAGGATGTTGGTCGCGCCGGCCGGATTGGTCAGCGGCCCGAGGATGTTGAAGATGGTGCGCACGCCCAGCTCACGCCGCACCGGCGCGATGCTCTTCATCGCCGGATGGTGATTCGGGGCGAACATGAAGCCGATGCCGGTCTGCGCCACGCATTGCGCGATCTGCGCCGGTGACAACGAAATGCAAGCGCCCAGCGCCTCCAGCACATCGGCACTGCCGGTCTTGCTGGACACACTGCGGTTGCCATGTTTGGCCACCAGCGCACCGGCCGCCGCCGCCACGAACATCGAGCAGGTGGAGATATTGAAGGTGTGCGCGCCATCACCGCCGGTGCCCACCACGTCGACCAGATGCGCATTCGGCGGCACCGGCACTTGGGTGGACAACTCGCGCATCACCTGCGCAGCGGCGGTGATCTCGCCAATCGTTTCCTTCTTGACCCGCAGGCCTACCAGAATGGCGGCCGCCATCACCGGCGACACCTGCCCGGCCATGATGCGGCGCATCAACGTCAGCATTTCGTCGTGAAAGATTTCGCGGTGCTCGATGACGCGGGTCAGCGCTTCTTGATCAGTAAAAAACATGTCGATTCCTTATCCAGCAAATTTGGACTTATGAAAAGTATTCGCGCATGGCGGCTGCGGCCCTGTCCACGCCCGCTGTGTCCACATCCAGGTGGGTGACAAAGCGCAAGCGGTACAGCCCGGTGGCCAGCACGCCTCGTGATTTCAAGTGATCCATCAAACCCTTGGCCTTGTCGCCGGCCACTTCGGGTGACAGGTCAACAAAGACGATATTGGTTTGCGGCGCTTCCACCGTCACGCCGACCAGGCCTTGCAGGCCCGCCGCCAAGCGCTGCGCCAGCGCGTGGTCGTCGGCCAGCCTCGCCACTTGATGGTCGAGCGCGTAATGCGCGGCCGCGGCCAGCACACCGGCTTGGCGCATGCCGCCGCCGAGCATCTTGCGCCAGCGGTGGGCGCGCTGGATGAAGTCCACCGAGCCGCACAGCACCGAACCGACCGGTGCGCCCAGCCCCTTGGAAAAGCACACCGACACGCTGTCGAAATGCGCGGTGATGGCGCGCGCCGCCGCATAAGCATCACCGCCCGCAGCCCCTGCCCCCGCTACCGCCGCGTTGAACAGCCGAGCCCCATCGAGATGCCGGGCCAGCCCGTGCTGCAGCGCCAAAGTTGAGGCCTGCGCCAAATAGCTCAGCGGCAACACCTTGCCGCCAATCGTGTTCTCCAGCGTCAGCAAGCGGCTGCGGGCAAAGTGCGCGTCGTCCGGCTTGATGTTGGCGGCGATGTCGGCCAGCAGCAGCGAGCCATCGGTCTGATGGTTCAAGGGCTGCGGCTGGATCGAGCCCAGCACCGCCGCGCCGCCGCCTTCCCAGCGATAGGTGTGGGCGAATTGGCCAACGATGTACTCGTCGCCGCGCTGGCAATGGCTCATCAGCGCGCACAAATTGCTCTGCGTGCCGGTCGGCATGAACAGCGCGGCCGCAAAGCCCAGCCGCTCGGCCAGCGCGTCTTGCAGGGCGTTCACGCTGGGGTCGTCGCCAAACACATCGTCGCCCAGCGGCGCGGCCAGCATTGCCGCCCGCATCGCCGCTGTCGGCTGCGTCACCGTGTCACTGCGCAAGTCAACTGTTGTCATGTGGGTACCGGTTTAGCGCGCCAGGTTGAGGAAGTTTTTCAGCATCGCGTGGCCATGCTCGCTGAGTATCGATTCGGGGTGGAACTGCACGCCCTCCATCGGCGTGCTGCTGCCCGCCAGCTCCCGGTGCCGCACGCCCATGATTTCGCCGTCCTCGCTGCGGGCGGTGATGTCGAAGGCTTTCGGGCAAGACGCTTGCTCAATCACCAGCGAGTGATAGCGGATCACGCTGAACTGCTCGGGCAGGCCGCTGAACACGCCTTGTTGGTCGGTGCTGATCACACTGGCCTTGCCGTGCATCTGGGTTTTGGCCCGCACGATGTTGCCGCCCAGCGCCGCGCCCATCGCCTGATGGCCCAGGCAAACGCCCAAAATCGGCAGCTTGCCGATGAAATGCTGGATGGCCGCCACGCAGATACCGGCCTCGGCCGGCGAGCAGGGGCCGGGCGACAGCACCAGCTGATCGGGCTGCATCGCCGCGATGTCCGCCAGCGTGATCTCGTCGTTGCGGGCCACTTTGACCTCCGCACCAAGCTCGCCAAAGTACTGCACCAGGTTGAAGGTGAAGCTGTCGTAGTTGTCGATCATCAGCAGCATAGGTGCTCTATTCCGTCGGTTTGATGGGTGCAAAACCCCGTTCAGACACTCGCTTCAAGTGCTGGCCTGGCCGGTTGCCGGGCTGCAGAGCGGGGCCGAGGCCAGTGAAGGCCTCTTGTGCGCCCGGCAGCGGGCGTCTGTGGTCATTCAAGCGATTGGCTTGCGCCAATGCTGAAGCGGGCGCAAGGCCGGAGATGGGGAAAGGATGACCATGGGGCCGGATTATCAACCGACTCGCGCCGCCGACTCCGCAGCCAGCGCCGCCAGCCCTGCTTCCACCCAGGCAAAGCCGATCTTCTCTTGCTCCAGCCGCAGGTTCTTGCGCAAGTGATGGCCGCGCAAGACGTCGTACAGCGCCTGCTCTGGCGCGCTCAGGCGGGTCAGCTCGCGCAGCGTCGGCTTGTCCTCCTCGCCCCACAGCGGCGCAAAGGCCTGCAAGGTGGCCTCGTCCATCAAAAAGGACTCGGCATGGGGAAAGTGGGCCCGCAACTGGTCGAGGATGGCAAAACCGTGGGTGTCGATGTCGCCCCAGTAATGCAGTCGGCAGTGGGCCAGCCACGCCGCCGGGCTGAGCATGTCGAAGCCATAACCGGCCCCAAAAATTACCAGCGCCCCAGGCACGGCGGGGAAGCTCAAAAAGTTGATTTCGTTTTCGGTGATGAAGACCGTGTGGACATGCAGATTCAGGTTCAAGGCGGCAAAACTGGCAGCATCCAGCGTCACATCCAAGCCGCCGAGCTGCCCGGCCAGCGCCGCATCCAGCGGCCGCAAGCGCACCCGCAGCGGTTTGTCCCGAAAGCCATAGCGCTGTACGAATTGGCCGACGCCGCTGGCCGATGCGTCGATGGCGGCGGGCGGCAGGGCCAGATCCAGCAGCTCGGTCAGCACGCCGCGCTGCGCTTCGATGAATTTGCTGTGGACGCCGGCAATATCGACCTGACGCAAATACAGGCCGGGGCGCGGATGCGCTTGCAGCCAAGCGACCACAGCCAGCAACTGCGGCCATTGCGGGGCCAGCTCCAGCGCGCGCAACGGCCGCCGCGCCACCCAAGCCAGCAGCAGCGGCTGCTCGGCCCGCGTCAGCGCCACCAAGTCCATGAAGCGGGCGGCGGCGCGCTGCCGGCCCAGCAGCGCCAGCGCTTCGTCCAGGCTGTCCACCCAGGCCTCGGACGGCAATTCATTGGCACCGAAGACGCGGTGCTTGAACTCCCGCATGACGATGCGGAACGACGGCAGCGCGCGCAATTCGCTGATCCAGCTGCGCGCCGCGTCGAATTGCTCGGTCAGCTCGCCCGAGGTCGGTGCCCTCAACTGCAAGCGGCGCGGGAAGCTGGCGTCGCCGCGCACCATGCCGGCCAACAGCTCGCCGCTGTCCCAGAGCTTTTGCAGCTGCGCCCGCAGGTCGTCGGCACCGGTCCAGTTCATCGCGGCACGCCCGCTTTTTCGACCCGGTAGTCCTCGATCGACAAATGGCGCAACTTGGAGGCACGGCCGTCCTCGTTGTGCACAAAGCCGACGCTGGACACGAACGGTTCGATGATGTGGATTTTTTGCAGCGGCGTGACGATCAGCAACTGCAAACCGAGCTGTGCAAACAGGCGCAAGCCGTACTGCGCCGATTCGTCCGAGCCGCGCCCGAAGGCCTCGTCGATGACGACAAAGCGGAACGAGCGGGAGCGCGCCGCACCCCATTCCAGCCCGAACTGATAGGCCAGGCTGGGGGCCAGAATCGTGTAGGCGAGCTTTTCCTTTTGGCCGCCGGACTTGCCGCCGGAGTCGGAGTAATGCTCATGTTCGCGCCCGTCCTCGCGCCAGCGCTCGCTGGCGGCAAAGACGAACCATTGCCGCACATCGCTGACCTTGGCAGTCCAGCGCCGGTCCAACTCGGCCAGCCCCTCGCGACCACGAAAGCGCTCGATGATCAGCTTCACCTGCAAGAACTTGGCTTCGGAGTATTGGCTGTCCTCCGAGCCGGTCAGCGCGCCGTCGGTGCAGGCGCGCAGCTCGGCCTGGAAGTCGCGGATGTCGGCGTCCAGCGTGGCCTGCGCCTCCAGCACGATGAAGCGGCCCGGGTTGTAGTCGATCGCATCGAGCGACTCGTTGATGCGGGCGATGCGCTCCTTGATCGTTTCGCGCTCGCGCGCCATTTGCGACTGGAAGTTGGCCACCTCGCGGATGGTGTTCTCGTTCAGCAACTCCTTGAAGCGCGCCTCGAAACGGGGCAGGTCGTCGGCATTCAGCTTGTCAAGCATCAGCCGGAATTCGCCCAGGGCGTCCACAGCCACATCGACCTCTTGCGTGTCGAGCGGGAAGGCCAGGCAATAGGCCCGCATCGTGTCGATGATGCGGTCGCGCAGGCGCTTGAGCTTTTGCTCCTCGGCGTCGATGCGGGTCTGCAAATGGTCGCGCAGCTCGCGTTCACGCGGGTCGCAGCCCTCCACCGTCAAGGCCTGCGCGCCCATCAGTTCGCGGCGCAGCGCGTCCAGGGCATCGAAGGCTGACGGCGCATCGGCCGGTGGCTCTTGCCCAGCCGCTGCGGCTTGCCCTGACGGCGCGGCATCGTCCAGCAAGGCCTGGGTTTGCAGGCGCAGCGCTTGGGCGTCGCTTTGCCGCTGCAGCAAGCGCGAGCGGCTGTCTTTGTGCTGCTCCAACTGCGCCTCGGCGCTCGTCAAGCTGAGGGTCAGCGCGTCGAGCTTGGTGGTCAGTTGCTTGAGCATGTCGGAGCTGGCCTCCAGCGCCAACTTTTCATCGCTCAAGCGTGCCGCTTCCTGCGCCGGCGTCTGCCAGTCCAGTTCGCCAAAGTCGGTGTATTCGTCCAACAACGACAAAGCCATCAGCCGTTCGCGCTGCTCGGCCTGCCGGCTTTGCAACCGAGCCAGCTGCAAGCCCAAATCGGCCACACCGGCCTCCAGCCCGCGCGCCCGCGTCTGCAAGGCGGCCAGCTTGGCGGCGTTGCTCCAGCCCAGCACGTAGCGGCTGCGGTCATCGAGCGGGAAGCGGTTGTCCTTTTCATGCCGCTCGCCGCCGGACTTCAACTGCCCGGCGCGGGTGACGGCGCGGGTCTCGCGGCGGAACTGCTCTTGCGTGCTGCAGCAGACCAGATCAAAGCGATGCGCCACCTCGCGCGCCAGCCAGTCGTGAAAGACCGAATCGGGCTTGATCTCCAGCTTGGCCGCCAGCGAATCGCGCTGCAACACAGGGGCTTCGGCCCGCGTGGAGAGCCGCACGCGGAAGTAGACCAAGCGGCTGCGCAAGGCCATTTTGTCCACCCAAGCGGCCACCGCCGCGTAATGCGCGTCCGGCACCAGCAGGGCCAGCCCGAAGCCGCGCATCAGCCGCTCGGCCGCGCCCTCCCAATCGCGCTCCCGCTCCAGCACCTGCAGCAACTCGCCGGCAAACGGCATCTCTGTCTCGGCCAAGTCCAGCGCGCTGCACAGGGCCGACCGCATTGCCACCTGATCCTTGGGGATGTTGCTGCGACGCGCTTTCAGGTTGTCGATTTCGGCCACCAGCTCGGCCAAGCCCAGCCGCCGGCCGGCAAACTCGACCGCTTGCTCTGTCCTCAGGTTGTCCAGCTGCGCATCCTCGTCGGCAGCGGTCGTGCGCATCGCCAGCAGGCTTTGGCGCTGCGCCACAAAGTCCTGTGCCGAGCTCATGCTGAGCAGGCCGATACCGCGCGCCAAGTGGTTGTAGCGCTCGGCCCGCTCGCGGCGGCGCGCCACCTCGGCCGATTTTTCAGCCATGGCCAAGCCGATCTGCGCCAGCCGGTCGCCGCCGTTCTGGGCGATGTCACGCTCCAGCGCGCGCTGCTCCTGCCGCTGCTGCGTGACCCGCTGACCGAGCCGCTCAACATAGGCCTCGGCGCGCTGCACATCGTCAGCCAAGCCGCCCAGCCGCAGGTCGAGCAGCCCGAGCTTGAGCCCGGCAAAGTAGCGCCGCAGCGCCTGCCGGTTGGCCCGCAATTGATCCACCTCGGCCACGCTGGCCGCGTGGCGTTCACCGTCGGCCACCAAGGGCGCCAACAAGCTCAGCTGCCGCTTGGCTTTTAGCACCGCCTCGTGGGCGCGGTTCAAGTCATCAAAGTGGGCGATCAAGGCGCTGATGCGAGGCGCCACCTCGAACGGCTCCAGCATGTGGCTGCGCACAAAATCGGTCAAATTGCCGACCGACTTCATCGACACGGTTTGATGGAACAGCTCCAGCGCTTGCTCGTTCTCGATGCCAAAACGGCGCCGGAACCAAGCCCCGTAAGGCGGAAAGCTATCAAACAGTTCCGTCTTGCCAGTCCCGCGCAGCCGCTTGCGCAAGGCGGCGATCTCGGTGCCGAAATTGGCAAAGTCGCCGGCAATCGACAAGTCCTTTTCCGCTCCGACGAAGAAGCGCGCCGGCTGGCCATGCGCGTCCTTCATCCAGAACACCTGCGCCAGCGTGACGGTCTGGTCGAAGCCGGCGTTGTGGAACACGCCCAGAATCACCGAGTAACTGCTTTGGTCGCGCAGCGCCACCGGTTTGGCCGCGCCGCTGAGCTCGTTGCGCTCCGATTTGAAATGCCCCAGCACATAGGAACGCAAGCTGCGCTCCTTGCTGTCGGCCCCGGCGGCCTTGTTGTAGGCGACCCGCTGGGCGGGGACCAGCAGCGTGGTGATGGCGTCCACCAAGGTCGATTTGCCCGAGCCGATGTCGCCGGTCAACAGCGCGTTCTTGCCCTCGGGGTGCAGCACCCAGACGCGGCCGTCGAAGGTGCCCCAGTTGAAGACCTCCAGCCGCTGCAAGCGAAAGCCGGACAGCGCATCGTCGGCGGCAAAGTCGAAGGCTTGCGAAAGTTCAGGCTCCAGCTCAGGCTTCATCGCTGCCATCCCCCGCCGCCAACTGCGCCTGATACGCCGCCAGGCGGGCGTCGAAATCGGCCAACCACTGCGCATCGACGAAAGCCTTCAAGATGCGCCGCACCTCGAAGCTGGGCGGCTGCCCGGCGGCGCTTTTCAGCTTGCGCAAAAACCCCAGCTCGACAATCTTGTTCAAGTGGGTGTCGAGTTGGTCGATCAAGCGCGCCTCGTTGCTGCTGGCGGGCAAAAAGATGCGGATCAACTCCATCAGTTCCTCGCGCGCCAGCACCAGCCGGGTGTCCAGGCCGCTGGCATCGAACTCGGCCAACTTCTTGCGCAACAGCGCCAGCAACAAACTGACCGGAAAGGACAAGGGCCGCCGCACCACCAAGCGCGGCAGCTTGGCCGCCCCAGTCCCAGTCCCTGCGGCAGCCTCCGTTTCGTCCACCGGCTTGGCGCGCAAATAGGCATAGCCCTCGGCCTCGTCCAGCACCAGCTCCAGGCCCAGCACCGCCACATAGTCGCGCAACCGCGCTTGCAGTTTCAGCAAGGCCGCCCACAGCGCCGCGTCCAACTCCTGATACAGCACGCCCTTCAGCAGCGTGACGGCCAGGGCCGACAAATCATTCACCCCGGCCTCGCTGGCGGGCTCGGCTTCGCTCGCGTCCATCTTGAGTCCCTGCCCTGTCATTTCACAAAAATCACGCGCGGCAAGCGGGCCCGCTTGTGCAGCACCCCTGCGCTGTTGTTGTTGTCCATCCCAGCCTCGGGCTGCCAGCTGATGATCTCGGAAATCGTTTCATCGATCACTGTCTTGAAGCCCGGATCGCTCAGCTGCAAATAGCCCACCAGCTCGGCCAAACCCTGCTGCAACGGTTGGGTAGCGCACAGCTCGGCCAGCGTGACCTGGGCGCGGTCGACTAGGCTGCGCCGCACATGGCGGCTGAGCCGGGTCGGGTCCACCACCACCTGGGCGTACAGCGCTTGCAAGCTGGCGCTGCTGGCGGCGCTGCCGTCCTCGTCATCGGCCACCAGCACCGTGGCGGCGATGGCGGGCTTCACGCTAGGCTGGTGCAAGGGCCGCTCCATCGGCAAGTCGATCTCGGCCGCGCTGTCGGCCACCGTCATCACCTCGCCCGGCGGCGGTGTGTCGCGCAAGCCCAGCGCGCGCGCCTCGATGCTGCGCAGCAGGTCCATGATTCGCCGGTTTTCCAGCCAGGCCTTGTCGTCCAGAAAGCGCCGCAGCTGCTGCGACAACTGCGCCACCGTGCGCTGCGTGTGTTCGCCCGCCTCCAGCCAGTCGTAATGCACGCGTTTGATGCGTTGATCGGGCTTCAGCTCGGCCACCGGGTCCAGGCTCAGCACATGGGCCAGCAACTGGGTCAGTTCGTCTTGGCGGCTGCTGGACATCAAAAAGTCCCAGAAGGCGCGAAACGAGCGGCCCTGGTCGGACTGCGAAATCGCGTCGCGCTCGCCCATGATGTCGGCCAGCAGCAGGCCTTTCGAGCCGTCCCACAGCGCGATGCGCTCGCGCACGCGCCGGTCCAGGCTTTGAAAATTCTGCTCCACCTCGCGGAAGTCGGACAGCAGCTCGCGCGCAATCTGCATGAACTGCTGGAAGCGGTCCTTCAGCGCGGTGTCGTCCAGCAGAGCCATGTCGCCATGCCGCACCCGCTCCATTTCGGCGTCGATGGCGTCGCGGCGCTTTTGCAGCTCGTTCAGACGCGCCTCGGCATCGGTCTGGCTGCCCTCGCTCATTTGCTTGAGCAGGTCGAACAGCGTCAGCAAGCGCGATTCGGTGCCGACAAACTGGCGCTGGCTCAGCGACGCCAGCCAGCCTATCGCCCGCTCGGTGGCCGGTGTCAGATCGAACTGCGGCTCGTCCGAGCCCTGAGCGTAGAACTTGCGCAACCAGCCCTTGTCGCCGGCGGCCCAATCGTTCAGATAGTCCAGCGCCGGCTTCGGGAAAGGCGACTCCCCCGCACGCGCGCCAGCGCGATCCGTCAACCGCTCGCGCAAGCCGAACAGCTCATCCTCCAGCGCCTCGGCCAGATCTGCTTGCGCGATCACCCGCAAATTCGGCGCAATGAACACCCGCTGCAAAAAGCTCGCCACCAGAGCCGCATGCGGCGACGCCAGCAGCCGCCACGCCGGATGGGTTTGGCGCAACTGATCTAGGCTGGCGTAGTCAAGCGTCATAAAAGTGAGAAGGTAAGAACTTTTTACTGCGCGGCTGCCATGCGTCGTTGGCAGGATGCTCGGAATCCTCACGTACCTGAAGTACGTTCCGGTTCCTGCGCTCCTGCCGCCTAGCCTGACAACCGCTCGCTACAAAAGCACTCACCTTCTAGTCATAAAAGTGAGAGGGTAAGAACTTTTTACTGCGCGGCTGCCATGCGTCGTTGGCAGGATGCTCGGCCGTCAATACGAGGCATCAGAACCCAACACTTTTCGTATAAAGCCCGTTCGCCCTGAGCTTGTCGAAGGGAGGTCGGAAGCGGGAGGAGTCCTTCGACAGGCTCAGGACGAACGGTCTATTCGCAAAGCGAACAGTTTCGAATCAAAACCCCTCTTCCACCAGCTCCGCCGCGCGGATCAGGGCGCGGGCCTTGGCTTCGGTCTCCAGCCACTCCAGCTCGGGCACCGAGTCGGCCACGATGCCGGCTGCGGCCTGCACGTAAAGGGTTTGGTCCTTGATGATGCCGGTGCGTATGGCGATGGCCAAGTCCATGTCACCGGCGAAGCTCAGGCAGCCGCAGGCACCGCCGTAGATGCCGCGTTTGACCGGCTCCAGCTCGTCGATGATCTGCATCGCGCGGATCTTGGGCGCACCGGTCAGCGTGCCGGCCGGGAAGGTGGCCTTCAGCACGTCGAGATTGCTCATGCCGTCTTGCAGCAGCCCTTCGACATTGCTGACCAGATGCATCACATGGGAATAGCGCTCGACGACAAAGGCATCGGTGACCTTGACGCTGCCGGTCTTGACGATGCGGCCGATGTCGTTGCGGGCCAGGTCGATCAGCATCAGATGCTCGGCCAACTCCTTCGGGTCGGCCTTCAGCTCACGCTCCAGCGCCTGGTCTTGCTCCGGCGTGCCGCCGCGCGGACGGGTGCCGGCCAGCGGGCGGATGGTGACCTTGTCGCCTTCCGGCGAATGCTCTTGGCGCACCAGAATCTCTGGCGAGGCCCCGACGATCTGGAAGTCGCCCATGTCGTAAAAGTACATATACGGGCTGGGGTTCAGCGAGCGCAGCGCCCGGTACAAGCTCAGCGGCGACTCGGTGTAGCGCTTGCGCAGGCGCTGCCCCACTTGCACTTGCATCATGTCGCCGGCGGCAATGTATTCCTTGGCGCGCAGCACGGCGGCCAAGTAGTCGGCTTTGGCGAACTCCCGCTCGACCGGATGGGCCTGGCCGCGCTTGACCACCGGCGCGGACACGCTGTAGGTCAGCTTGGCCGCCAGCTCGTTCAGCCGCCTTTTCGCCTTGGAAAACGCTTCCGCCTGGCTCGGGTCGGCGTAGACGATCAAATAAAGGCGGCCGGACAGGTTGTCGATCACCGCCAGTTCCTCGCATTGCAAGAGCATCACGTCGGGCGTGTCGATCCCGCCGGGCAGCTCGGTGGCCGCCAGTTTGGGCTCGATATAGCGCACCGCGTCGTAACCGAAGTAGCCGGCCAGCCCGCCGCAAAACCTCGGCATGCCGGGCCGCAGCGCCACTTTGAAGCGCTTCTGATAAGCGGCAATGAAGTCCAGCGGGTTGCCCTGATGGCTTTCAATCACCGCGCCGTCGCGGATCACCTCGGTGTGCAGACCGTGGCTCTTCAACACCGTGTGGGCGGGCAAGCCGATGTAGGAGTAACGCCCAAAGCGCTCGCCACCAACGACCGACTCCAGCAAAAAACTGTACTTTCCGGCCTGCCCGCCGTAGGCCCCGGCCCCCGCGCACAGCTTCAGGTAGAGCGACAGCGGCGTTTCCAGGTCGGCAAAGGCCTCGCTGATCAAGGGAATGCGGTTGTAGCCCAGCGCCGCCAGGCTTTTGAATTCAAGTTCAGTCATCGGTTCCAACCCTTGGGCGCATCGCCGCGCCACGGAAAACAGGCGATTAATTGGCCAAAATGGCTCTCAAATCAGTGTATCAGCGGGGTTTGTGGGCCAAGTTTTCAGCCCAGGTCGATCAGGTCCAGGCGATCCACATGCTGCCGCGCCGCCACTTGGCGGATCGGCTGGCCGTGGTTGTAGCCATAGGTGACCAGCACCAGCGGACAGCCGGCTGCATCGGCGGCGCGCGCATCGTTGCTGGAATCGCCAATCATCCAGGTGCGGAGCGGCGCGGTGCCCAGCGCCTCGCAAGTCTTCAGCAGCGGCAGCGGATCGGGCTTTTTGCGCTCGAAATCATCGCCGCCAAAAACTTGGTCGAAATAGCCGTCCAGCCCTTTGCGAGCGAGCAGGTCGCGGGCAAAAGCAGCCGGTTTGTTGGTCAGGCAGGCCATCGGCAAACCCAAGGCCTTGAGCCGCTCCAGCCCCTCGATCACACCGGGGAAGACCTCGGAAAACTGCCCGTTGAGCAGCCGGTAATGCGCCTGATACAGCGCCCAAGCCCGCTCATACAGCCCGACATCGGCACCCACCTCGGCCAACGTGCTGCGGATCAAATGCTCGCTGCCCTGCCCGATGGTCAGCTCC
>CANFYD010000016.1 GCA_947450745.1 Burkholderiales bacterium | reverse complement strand
TGGGCTACTCGGTCAACGAGTCGGTGGTGATCTTCGACCGGATTCGTGAGGCCTTCCGCAAGTACCGCAAGATGAACACCCACGAGGTGATTGATCACGCGATCACCAGCACGATGAGCCGCACCATCATCACTCACGGCAGCACGCAGATGATGGTGCTGTCGATGTTGATCTTTGGTGGCCCGACACTGCACTATTTCGCTATCGCGCTGACGATCGGCATTTTGTTCGGTATCTATTCATCGGTGTTCGTGGCGGCGGCGATTGCGATGTGGTTGGGCGTCAAACGCGAAGATTTGGTCAAGACCGCGATCAACAAGGACGATCCGGACGATCCGAACGCCGGCGCGCTGGTGTAAGGTTCCGGCAGTCGCACTGCCGAACGCCGAACCTCGAACTCCGATCCATTTCATGACCACTGTCGCTAGTCAATTGGCTCTGGCCGCCCAAGCGCGGCGTACCTACATCGAGGCGCTGGCGCGTGGCATGGGCGGCCTGAGCCGAGCAATCAATGAAGCGGCGGCACAGCTGTTGCTGCAGCCGGCCGAATATGCGGTCATGGTGGCGCGCCGCGATGGCGCTCAGTCTTGGGCCCGCCACTCGTCGGCCTGGGTGGCCGGCGTCATCAGCGGCTTGCGGCATGCGGCCGTTTACGGTCTGCTTGATCCCGCCGGCAGCGTTGCTGGCTCGAGCGAGCAGGGCCGGTTGACGCTGGTGGATGACGGCACCATCGAGCTTGAAATCACCGCCTCGCGGCTGGCTTTGGCCATGATGGACAAAGCCACCTGGGAATTCACCGACCTGCGTACCCGCATGCAGGTGCTGGAGCAGCAAGACGATCTATCTCAGTCCGATCTGCTGCGGGCCAACGTCGTGGCTAAATTGGTGCTGGACGCCTGGACTCGCAGCGGCTTGAGCCACTCGGATTGGCAGTTGCTGCGCACCGAACTGCACGACGAATTCAGCCAATTGCTCGGCGAGGCGTACCACGAAGTCAATCACACCCTGCTTGCGCAAGGCGTTTTGCCCGAAGTCGATCTGCGGCCCTTCATCCGTCGCGCCGCACAGCTCTCTGGAGCGGTCGTCGGCCAGCCTTCGGCTTGGGTTGCGCCATCTGAGCGAACCTCGGGCAAACCAAGCCCGGCCGCTGCACCGAACGAAGTTGCAGCGGCGCGCAGCCCGGCCAGCGGCCAAGCCGAAGAGGTCTTGCACCTGTTGCAGCGCATCGTCGGGCGCCAAGTGCCCTCGTTCGCCGCCACTGAATATCAGGCGCAAGCCAGTCTCTCAGCCCCATCGGCTGCAGTGCCGCGAACAATGACGACGGTCCCTGACGCGGCGACCCCACTGGCACCTCGCCTGACTGCCGCCATCAAGCATGCACAAGACGTTTTGCAGCAGACCGTAGCATCGGCAGCGGCCAAGATGACCACGGCAGCCCAAACTGACGGCCTCAATCCGTCGGCAGCGGCTACCGCTGGTGCTGCTGCTGCAGCCGTTGCGGCGGGTGGGCTCGGCGTGACGATTGCACCAGCGCTGGCACCCCAGTTGCTTGAGGAGTTGAAGAGCCGCAACCAAGCCTTCAAGCAGGTGCTCAAGCAAGCCGCCGACACGCCGGCCGAGCGCGCCACCATCGAAGTCGTGGCGATGATGTTTCAAAGCATCCTGATGGAGGAGCGCATCCCGCCCTCGGTGCGCGTGTGGTTTGCTCGTCTGCAAATGCCGGTCTTGCGGGTGGCGGTCAGCGAGCCCGATTTCTTCGCCACGACCGATCATCCGGCCCGCCTGCTGATCGACCGCATGGGGGCTTGCGTGATGGGCTTCAGTGGTGCCTCTCCGGCCAGCGGTGCGGCCGCCGATCCGTTGGAGCGCGAAATAAAACGTGTGGCGCAAGTGGTGGAGGCCTATCCCGATACCGGGCGACGTGTCTTTCAGACCGTCTTGGCCGAATTTGAGAAATTTCTCGATAACTATTTCAAGAACGAAAACCAGGCATCCCGCAAAGGCGTGTCGCTGGCGCAGCAGGTCGAGCAAAGGGAGACCTTGGCCATCCAGTACACGATAGAGCTGCGCAAAATGCTCGAAGGTGTGCCGGTTCAGGACGGCGTGCGGGAGTTCCTGTTTCAAGTTTGGGCCGAGGTGTTGGCGGTGACGGCGGTGCGGGCCGGTGCGCAGTCCGATGCGACCCGGTTGATGAAGCGTGTGGCCGCCGATTTGATCTGGTCGGCCAGCGCCAAGGTGACGCGCGAGGAACGTGCCGAGGTGATCCGCCGCTTGCCGCCGTTGCTGAAAACACTGCGCGACGGCATGGGGCAGGCCGGTGTCCCTCTCGACCGACAGGACGAACATGTGCGCGGCTTGAACAACGCCCTCGCCGCCGCCTTCACAGCCAAGACGGCGGTCATCCCGCGTGAGCGTCTCGAGGAATTGATGGATCAGCTGGAGCGGCTCGAAGCGCTGCTGCCCGAGGGTGAGGGCGAGTCGGAAATCAATGACCTGCTGGTACGCGACTTGTCGGGTCATGAGGCCGAGGGCATGGAGGTGGTGGCCGAGGGCGGCTCGGCCCCGACCCCGGCCATGCTGGCTTGGGCGCGCGAACTGCAAGTGGGCAGTTGGTACATGCTGGATTACCGCAACCGCAACGAAGCGGTGCAATTGGCTTGGCGCGGTACCCGCCGGCAAATCGCGTTGTTTGTCAGCCCCAAGGGCCGCGGTGTGCTGTTTCCGCTCGGGCGTTTGGCCGCGTTTTTGCAAGCCGGCCTGCTGTTGCCGGCTCAGGATGAGGCGCTGACGGTCAAGGCGACACGCAACGCTTTGGCCAAACTCGATGTCGATCCGAGCCGCTTGCTCAGTTGAACCGACTTGCGATCCGGGCGTTAGTGGATCAACCGGTCTTCGGCGTCCACGAACAGTTCATCAAGAATCAGCGCGTCTGGCTCTTCGCCGAGGCTCCAGAACACCATCAGGACGATGATCTTCAGGTCATCGAGATCCATCGGAGCGCCGGCGATGGCCATGCCGCGGTCGATCACCATTTCGCGCATCGGCGGTGGCAGCACGCCGGCCGACTCCAGGAAGCTGATAAAGCCGACCGAGGCTTCGCCCAAGTGGTCCAGTTCGTTGTTGGAATAGACCCGCAGGCTCAATGGGCCTTGCACGCCTTTGTACGACGTGGCCGCCACGGCCAGACCGTCCAGCCAGGTCAACGCTTCTTGGATTTCGTCGCGCTCGAATCCAAGCGCTGACAATTTTCGCGTCAGCTGGGCATGATCCGGACAGGCGTCAGGGCGCCAATAGGTTTCGTAGAGATAGACGAGTACGTCAAACATGGTGGACTATAACCCAGGGCATTTAGGCTCAAAGTGCCCGGGTTGAGGGGCTAAACGCTGGTGCGGCGTTGAAACAGTTGGCCCGGCAAGCGAGCCACAACGCCGGCCAGTTCCAGCTCCAGCAGGTGGGCGCTGAGCTCTGCCATCGGCCAAGCGCCGCGTGCTTGCAGCCCGTCCGATGAGATCGGATCAAAGCCCATCAGTTCCAGGACGAGGCGCTGCGCCGGGCTGAGCAGGGCGCTGGGTTCCGAGTCAAGCGGCATGACCGCGACAGCGGCGGCCGCGGCCGGGCGCATGCAACTGGCTGGGAGTTCCTCCAAGATGTCCGCCGCAGTTTCCACCAGTTTTGCCCCTTGCCGAATCAGCGCGTGGCACCCACGGCTCAGCGGCGAATGGATGGAGCCCGGGATGGCAAAGACTTCGCGACCGGCCTCGCTGGCCAAGCGTGCGGTGATCAAGGAGCCTGATTTCACGGCGGCCTCGACGACCAAGCAACCGATGGACAGGCCGGCAATGATGCGGTTGCGACGCGGGAAGTTGGGCGGCAGCGGTGGCATGCCGAGCGAATATTCGCTGATCAGCAGTCCGTTCAAGACAATCTCGCGCGCCAGCGCCGCGTGGCGCTTGGGGTAGATCTGGTCCAGCCCGGTGCCCAAGACCGCGATGGTGCCGCCTTGTCCCTGCAGTGCGCCCTGGTGGGCCGCACCGTCCACCCCGACCGCCAGCCCCGACACGATGGTCAGCCCGGCCCGGCTCAGTTCGCGGGCAAACGCCAATGCGTTGTCGTGACCCTGCGCTGTCGGACTGCGGCTGCCCACCACGGCCAGCGCCGGCTTGGCCAGCATCTCGCGCCGGCCGTGCAAATAGAGCAGCAGCGGCGGGTCGGCGGTCTGCAGCAAGGCCGGCGGATAGTCGGCGTCGCTCAGCAGCAGCATGTGATGGGCCGGGTCGGCCTGCAACCAAGCCCAGGTTTGGCTCACCAGCTCGGCCAAATGGGGCGGCGGCTGCGCCAAGGCGGCGCGTTGCGTTGGCGTCAGCAACTCGCGCCAAGCTTGGCCGGGTAAGTCGAACACCGCTTGGGGCGAGCCCAGGTGGCTGAGCAAGCGCCGCGCAGACTCCCAGCCCACGCCCGGTGTTTCCAGCAGCCTCAGCCAAGCGGCCAACTCATCGAGTTCCAGCATGGGGCCTCCTGGGTAGCGGGTGACACGACACTAGGGTTGGGTGAAGCGGTCACCCGGCTTGACCGGTTCCTTGACCGAAAGTATCAGGGCGTAGGACACACGGGCATAGACCTGGAACACGAACAACACGCCGTGCCGCTCATCTGGCAATTTCATCAAGTCGCGGTTCTCGCTGGTGCGGTCGACCAAGCGCCGACCTTCCTGCCAGAGTGCCAGCACATGACCGCGCTCCATGCCGTCTTGCAGACCGCGGTTCAGCGCCACGATCTGGTTCTGACCGGCATTCAAGCCGTCGCCGTAAATCGACACGATCTGGCCGCCGATGGGCTGTGCCGGGGCATGCGGTACATAGCGCAAAAAGCTGCGTTGCGGTACCGGCGACAAGCGGTCGCCCACGCCGATTTCCTGCCGCACCGTCTTGATCACCAAGGTGGCCGGCACGACTTCGGTCTTGCCATCCGGGCCGGCTTGACTTTGGTCGGCGCGAATCAACTCGGCCGTGCCCAAATAGGGCGCTTCAAAACCCAGAATCTCCTGGGTGCTCGGGTCACGCAAGGGCCGGGTGCTGCGAAACACGCGGTAATCGGTGGCCTGGCTCAAATCACCGCGTGCGTAAGCCAAGTCGCCGCGCGACAGCAGCACGCGGCCCTCGGGCGTGGCCACGATGCGCGGTGCCGAGGCCAATTCGTCGGTATCGAACACCACGGCGGCGTTCAAAAAGGGTTCGATCAAATGCAGCGGAATCGCGGCGATCGAGTTCTCGTCCAGCGCCGCTGAACGCACTCGGGGCGACAGCTTGACGGTGCCGGTACCCAGCGCCTCATTGCCGCGCGCTTGCGCCAGTTGCAGTCTGGCGCGACCGTCGATGGTCACCAGCAGCAGCATCTGACCCGGATAAATCAAATGCGGATTGTTGATTTGCTCCCGGTTCATGCCCCACAACTCCGGCCAGCGCCAGGGGCTGGTCAAGAAGAGCTTGGAGATGTCCCACAGCGTGTCGCCGGGCTTGACGGTATAGGACTCGGGCGCGTTCGGTGCCAGTTCGCTCAAGGCCACGCCGGCCTGTGCGACGCGCTCGGCGGTGGCGCGCTGTTGTTCGGAAATTGGCAAATTGGCGGCAGTTGCCGTGAGGCTGGCAGCGCTGAAGCTGGCGGCCAGCAAGAGCCGGGTCACAGCATGCCGCCGTGGCAGCTTTGGCGAATCAGAAACGGGCATGGCGCACTCTCTGGCCGCAGGGCGGCGCGGGCGGGTTGGGTGGGGCGGTGGGTTAATCGGGGTCGCGTAGGCAGTGCAGATCAGGCGCGAGCTTAGGGCTGTTTGGTGCGAACTTGCCGCTGGCTTGTTGTCTACTTGGCGTTGGCAGCGCGAAATTCCGCCAAATCGGCGAAAATCCTCGTTGGCCGCGAGGATTTTGCCTTCAAAAATGGGCACTCGCAATCGATCAGGCGAGCCCTTGCTCGCGCTTACAAGCTTTACCAATGGGCGTTGTGCCCCGTCCACAGCGCATTGAAATGTCCATACTTCATATTCTTCGATACCCCGATCCTCGTTTGCATACCGTCGCCAAGCCGGTGCTGGTCGTCGATGCGCGCATCCGCCAACTGGTCGACGACATGCTGGAAACCATGTACGAGGCCGAAGGCGTCGGCCTTGCGGCCAGTCAGGTGAATGTGCACGAGTGTGTGGTGGTCATCGACACCTCGAACGACCGCGATGCACCGCGCGTGCTGATCAACCCCGAGCTGATCGCCACCAGCGCCGAGTTCACCGAAAGCGAAGAGGGCTGCTTGTCGGTGCCGCAGATTTATGACAAGGTGCCGCGCCATTCCCGCGTCACCGTGCGCGCCCTGAACCGCGACGGCGAAAGCTATCAATTCGAGGCCGAGGGCCTGATGGCGGTGTGCGTGCAGCATGAGATGGACCATCTGATGGGTCGCGTTTTTGTCGAGTACTTGAGCCCGCTCAAACGCGAGCGCATCAAGACCAAGATGGTCAAGAAAACCCGCGAAGACGCGCTCGACTCGCGCAAGCGCTGACGCCATGCCGACCCCGCTGCGCGTCGTTTTTGCCGGTACACCTGAATTTTCCGCGACTGCTCTGGCGGCGCTGCAACGGGCCGGCTATCAAGTGGTGCTGGTGCTGACCCAACCGGACCGGCCGGCCGGTCGCGGCATGAAGTTGCAGGCCTCGGCCGTCAAACAATTGGCGCTGGCCGAAGGCATTGCCCTAGCGCAACCGCGCAGTTTGCGGCTGGACGGCAAATATCCGGACGATGCTGCCGCCGCGCGCCAGACCTTGCTGGAGGCCCAGGCGGACGTGATGGTCGTGGCCGCCTACGGTTTGATCCTGCCGCAATGGGTGCTGGACTTGCCTCGGCTGGGCTGCCTGAACATTCACGCCTCGCTGCTGCCGCGCTGGCGCGGCGCGGCCCCCATCCACCGCGCCATTGAGGCAGGCGATCTGCAGACCGGCATCACCATCATGCAAATGGATGCCGGGCTGGACACCGGTGCGATGCTGCTGACCGGTGAGGTGGTCATTGCACCGACCGACACCACGGCCACGCTGCATGATCGCTTGGCCCTGCTGGGCGGCACCATGATTGTCGAGGCCTTGGCTGCTGCGGGGCAGTTGACGGCCACGCCGCAGCCGAGCGCCGGAGTGACCTACGCGCACAAGATCGAAAAGGCCGAAGCGCTGATCGACTGGACTCAGGACGCGGCCCAGATCGAGCGCCGCTTGCGGGCGTTCGACCCCTTCCCCGGCGGCTTGGCCATGCTGGATGGCGAGGCCATCAAATGCTGGCGCGCCGAGGTCGTTGAAGGCGAGTGCTTGGGCACGCCGGGCGAAGTGCTGAGCAGCGACTCGGCCGGGCTGGTCGTGGCCTGTGGCACGCAAGCGCTGCGCCTGACCGAACTGCAGCGCGCCGGGGCCAAACGTGTCAGCGCCGCTGCGTTTTTGCAAGCGCGGGCCATCAGCGTGGGCAGCCGCTTCGCCACCCGCCCACCAGTGGCACTTGAAAACCCTGCGGGGAGCACGATCTGACTGGTTGCGGAAGTTGCCGCAGGTACAGCCAAGGAGTTCCATGTTCAATCTGATGAAGACCGCTGTCTTGATGGCCGCCATCACGGCCTTGTTCATGACGATCGGGGCGATGGTCGGTGGGCGCAGCGGCATGATGCTGGCGCTGCTGGTCGCGCTGGGCATGAACTTCTTCAGCTACTGGTTCTCCGACACCATGGTGTTGAAGATGTACAAGGCCCGCGAGGTCGATGCCACCTCGGCACCGCAGTTCTATTCGATGGTGCAGGAGTTGGCGCAACGCGCCGAGCTGCCGATGCCGCGTGTCTACTTGATCGACGAAGACGCACCGAACGCTTTTGCCACCGGCCGAAACCCCGAACACGCCGCCGTGGCTGCCACGACCGGCATTTTGCGGGTCCTGTCCGAGCGTGAGTTGCGCGGCGTGATGGCGCACGAGTTGGCGCATGTGAAGCACCGCGACATCTTGATCAGCACCGTCAGCGCCACCATGGCCGGCGCGATCTCGATGCTGGCCAACTTTGCGATGTTCTTTGGCGGGCGCGACAGCGAGGGCCGCAACAGCAACCCGCTGGTCGGTATTCTGGTGGCGATCCTGGCCCCGATTGCGGCCAGCGTGATCCAGATGTCGATCAGCCGGGCGCGCGAGTTCGAGGCCGACCGGGGCGGTGCCGAGATTTCCGGCGACCCGCAGGCGCTGGCATCCGCGCTGACCAAAATCCAGCAATTCGCCCGCCAAATCTCGATGGCACCGGCCGAACGGCACCCGGAAACGGCGCAGATGATGATCATGAACCCGCTCTCCGGCAGCGGCCTCAAGAACCTGTTCAGTACCCACCCGCCCACCGAAGAGCGGGTGGCGCGCTTGCTGGAGATGGTGCCGGGCCGGTGAGCCTGAGCCCATCTGCTCACCCTCTCAATTCAAGTCACGGTGTTTTTTGCCGATAGCATCGGGCATGAAGGTCACTTTGCCGCTCCGCCACATGTCCGTCCTGCTTGCGCTTGTCTTGCTGGCCGGTTGCGAACAACTGGGCATTGAGGACCCCGCCAAGCTGCAGGCGGCCAAAGACGCCGAGGGCAAGGCCATCGGCAGCGCTTGCCGACACGCCGTTCGCGCCATCGAGGATTGCTACGTCCTCAACCCCAAGGCCAACAAGGCCGCGATGTTTGCCGGCTGGCGGGAAATGGACGAATACATGCGCGAGAACAAGATGGAGGGCGTCGCCCCCGTTGTGCCGCGCACGCCGGTGGTCAAGCCCGAAGTGGCCGACGCGGGCGAGGAAAAACCCAAAGCCGAGGACAAAGCGGCCGACAAGACCGATGAGAAATCCGGCGGCAAGGCCCTCGCCAAGGCCAAGGCCGCCGCGCATTGATGTGATCTTCTGACCGAGCAGATCTCAGGCCGTCGCCACACTCGCGCCGGCCTTTTTGCTTTTGGCACCTCTTTTGCTGCAACTGGTCGCGCGCCGGTTGGTGCCGGTGGGTCGGGCGAAGATGATCTGGGCTCATCCTCCCCACTCAAGGAAACCTTCATCATGCACAGCCGCTCGACCTTTGCCCACGCCGTCACTGTCGTCGCCTTGACGCTGGCCGCAGCCAGCTCCGCACAAGCTTGGACCTGGAACCTGAATTGGGGCGGCGGCGAGCAGGTCAAGGGCTCGGGCACGATCATCACCGAGACCCGCGAGCTGGGGGCTTTTGACGCGATCAGCTTGTCCGGCGACTTGCAAGTGCGGGTGCGCCAAGGCGCGACGACGCGGGTCGAGGTCAAGGCGGACAACAATCTGTTGCCCTTGATCGAAACGCGCATCGTCGAGAGCAGCAAGGGCCGGACCTTGGAAATCGCGCCCAAAAAGGGCTACAACCTGGCCGGCACGACGCGCGAGCAGATCACGCTGCAAATGCCGCATTTGCGCAGGGTCGCGGTCGGCGGCTCCGGTGACGTGCGAGTGGAGGCGATGAACACGCCGTCGGTCGATGCCAGCATTGGCGGCTCCGGCAAGATCGTGTTTGTCGACCTGACGAGCGAGCGACTGGCGCTCAACGTCGCCGGCAGCGGGGACGTCGAAGCGGCTGGCCGGACCGGCAATTTGAACCTGTCGGTGGCCGGTTCGGGCGATGTGAATGCGCGCGGCTTGGCGGCCGACGTGGTCAAGGCCAGCGTGGCGGGCAGCGGCAGCGCCCAGGTTCATGCGATCAAGACGCTGAAGGTTTCAATCGCCGGTTCGGGTGATATTGCCTATTCGGGCTCGCCCGAAGTCAGCAGTTCGGTGGCCGGCAGCGGCAACGTGAGCCGGCTGAGCCAGTGATCTTTTGCCCGACCCGGCGCGGGTTGGGCTGGCAGTGACGGCGCGCACAACGCACGGCTGTTGCTTGAGCTGACCGGGCCGCGACAGTCGGATGGTGCGGCTGGGCCGACAATGCCCGGATGGTCAGTTCTTTCGTTGCGCAATGCCGCCACCCCGAATTCCAGCGCGGTGCGCGGGACATGATGGGCATCACCCTGGGTATTTCGGCCTGGGGCCTCGTCACCGGAGTGGCCATGGTCAAGAGCGGCCTGTCGGTGCCGCTGGCCCTGTTGATGAGCTTGGTGGTGTTTGCCGGCAGTTCTCAGCTGGCCGCCTTGCCGCTGATTGCCAGCGGCGCGCCGATGTGGGTGCTGTGGGCCACGGCCTTTTGCGTCAACCTGCGCTTCATCATCTTCAGCGTGCAGTGGCGCATGTATTTCGGCCATTTGCCGCTGCTGAAGCGCCTGACCATCGGCTATTTCGCTGCCGATCTGAACTACGTGGCCTTCCTCAAGCGCTTCCCCGAGGGGCGGCCTGCGCCTGAGCAAATTCCTTATTACTGGGGCGGCGTGGCGCTGAACTGGTGTGCATGGCAGATCCCCTCGGTGGCCGGCATTCTGCTGGCCAACCATGTGCCCACGCAATGGGGCCTGGGATTTGCCGGCGTGTTGGCACTGCTGGGCTTGTCCTACACGTTGCTGAACGATCGTAATGCCTGGGTGTCGGCGGCGGTGGCGGGTTGTGCAGCAGTGGCGGCTTACGGCCTGCCGCTGCGGCTCAACATCTTGGTGGCCATCGCAGTGGCGGTCACCGTGGGCTTGCTGATGGAGCATTGGCTGCCCGAGCGGAGGGCGTCGCATGAGTGACTGGGAAACCGTGCTGGCGATTCTCGGCATGGGGCTGATCACGCTGCTGACGCGCAGCTTTTTCATGTTGCCCAAAAACGAACTGCCGCTGCCCGATTGGGCCAAACAAGGCTTGCGCTACGCGCCGCTGGCCGCACTGGCCGCCGTCATCGTGCCCGAAATCGTCATGACGCAAGGCCATTTGATCGACACCTGGAAGGACGCCCGGCTCTATGCCACCGCCGTCGGCAGCGCTTATTTCTTCTGGAAGCGCGGCATCCTGGGCACGATCGTCAGCGGCACGGCGGTGATGCTGCTGCTGCGCATCGGCCTGGGTTGGTAGGTTTGTAAATGTGAGCAGTTAAGCTAGGAGGCTGGGCGTCAGCGGTGTTGGCGCCACGGCATTCCAACTCAAGGCTTGACTCCATGAACGTGATTCGCTTTTCTGACCTGATCGCCGCTGGCAAAGTGGCTGGTCAACGGGTTTTCATCCGTGCTGACCTCAACGTGCCGCAGGACGCAGACGGCAACATCACCGAAGACACCCGCATACGCGCAAGCATTCCCTGCATCGAAATGGCGCTGCAAGCCGGTGCGGCCGTGATGGTCACCTCGCACCTTGGCCGCCCGACCGAGGGCGCCTTCAAGCCGGCCGATTCGCTGGCCCCGGTGGCCAAGCGCCTGGCCGAGTTGATGGGGCGGGAAGTGACGCTGTTGGCCGATTGGGTCGAGGGCGTGCAGATTCAACCAGGGCAATTGCTGCTGCTGGAAAACTGCCGGGTCAACGTGGGTGAAAAAAAGAACGATGACGCCCTCGCCAAAAAAATGGCGGCGCTGTGCGACGTCTACGTCAACGACGCCTTCGGCACCGCCCACCGCGCCGAAGCGACCACGTACGGCATCGCGCAGTTCGCGCCGATTGCCTGCGCCGGCCCGCTGCTGGCCGCCGAGATCGACGCCATCAGCAAGGCGCTGGCTCAGCCGCAGCGGCCGCTGGTCGCCATCGTGGCGGGCTCCAAGGTGTCCACCAAGCTGACGATTTTGAAGGCCTTGTCCGAGAAGGTCGACGGCTTGATCGTCGGCGGCGGCATTGCCAACACCTTCATGCTGGCGGCCGGCTTGAACATCGGCAAATCACTGGCCGAACCTGATCTGCTGGACCAAGCTCGCGCCGTCATCGCTGCCATGAAGGCACGCGGTGCGGCAGTGCCGATTCCTGTCGACGTGGTGGTGGCCAAGCGCTTTGCGGCCGACGCCGAAGCGACGGTCAAGGCGGCGACCGAGGTGGCCGACGATGACCTGATCCTGGACATCGGTCCGCAAACCGCAGCGCTGCTGGCCGAGCAATTGAAGGCGGCCGGCACCATCGTCTGGAACGGTCCGGTGGGCGTGTTCGAGTTCGACGCCTTTGCCCATGGCACCGAGACGATTGCCCGGGCGATTGCCGCCTCGCCGGCGTTTTCGATCGCCGGCGGTGGCGACACCCTGGCCGCGATTGCCAAGTACGGCATCGAAAAGGACGTGGGCTACATCTCCACCGGCGGCGGCGCTTTCCTGGAAATTCTGGAAGGCAAGACCTTGCCCGCGTTTGAAATCTTGAGCCAGCGCGCACAGGGTTGAACTAACGTCTGTTGACAAGATAGACGGCACCTGCGGGTGCCGTTTTCACGCAGTGGGCTTTCTGGCGGGTGGTCTTTGACGCGTCAACTTTCCAAGTTACCCTGAGCAAACCCAGGAAATTAGAGGAGAGCTCGATGAGCAAGACGTTGTCACCGGCCGAAGCCGCCCTGCGCGAAGCGGCGCTGGAATATCACCGCAGCCCGACCCGCGGCAAGATCGCCGTCGTGCCGACCAAGGCCTTGTCCAACCAGCGCGACCTGTCGCTGGCCTATTCGCCCGGCGTGGCCTACGCCTGCTTGGCGATTGAAGAAGACCCCAGCCTGGCGGCCGACTACACCTCGCGTGCCAATCTGGTCGGTGTGATCACCAACGGCACGGCCGTGCTGGGCCTGGGCGACATCGGCCCGCTGGCCAGCAAGCCGGTGATGGAGGGCAAGGGCTGTTTGTTCAAGAAATTCGCCGGCATCGATGTGTTCGACATCGAGTTGGCCGAGCGTGATCCCGACAAATTGGTGGACATCATTGCCGCGATGGAGCCGACGCTGGGCGGCGTCAACCTGGAAGACATCAAGGCCCCGGAATGCTTCTACATCGAGAAGAAGCTGAAGGAGCGGATGAATATTCCGGTCTTTCACGACGACCAACACGGCACGGCCATCATCTCCAGCGCGGCGCTGTTGAACGGCCTGGAGTTGGTCGGCAAGGATATCGCCCTGGTCAAGCTGGCCGTGTCGGGTGCTGGTGCGGCGGCGATTGCCTGCCTCGACGTGATGGTCGGTTTGGGCATCCGGCGAGAAAACGTCTTCGTCTGCGACTCCAAGGGCGTCATCCAGGATCAGCGCGCCGATGTGCTGGCCGGCAAGCTCGACGAGTCGAAGCAGCGCTATTGCCAGACCACGACCGCGCGCAGCTTGGCCGATGTGATGGACGGTGCCGATGTGTTCCTGGGCTGCTCGGCGGCCGGCGTGGTGACGCAGGACATGGTCAAGACGATGGGGGTGAAGCCCATCATCCTGGCGCTGGCCAACCCGGAGCCGGAAATCCGCCCCGAGCTGGCCAAGGCGGTGCGGCCCGACTGCATCATCGCCACCGGCCGGTCCGACTATCCGAACCAGGTCAACAACGTCCTCTGCTTCCCCTATATTTTCCGGGGCGCGCTGGACTGCGGTGCCACCAAGATCACCGAGGCAATGAAGCTGGCCTGCGTGCGCGAGATCGCAGCGCTGGCCAAGGCCGAAACCAGCGACGAGGTGGCGGCCGCCTACGCCGGTGAAGAGCTGGCGTTCGGTCCTGAATACCTGATCCCCAAGCCGTTCGACGCACGGCTGATTCTCCGTATCGCGCCGGCGGTAGCGCGAGCGGCAGCGGAATCCGGTGTGGCGGCACGGCCGATCAAGGACCTGGACGCTTACCGGCAATCGCTGGAGCGCTTTGTCTACCAGACCGGCATGTTCATGCGGCCGGTGTTCGCGGTGGCCAAGGCGTCGTTTGCCAAAGATCCGGCCCGGGTCATCTATGCCGAGGGCGAGGACGAGCGGGTCTTGCGGGCGGTGCAAGTGGCGCTGGATGAAGGCATGGTCAAGCCGACGCTGATCGGCCGGCCCGAAGTGATCACGATGCGGATTGCCCGCGCCGGCCTGCGGCTGAAGCTGGGCGAGGACGTGGCGGTGATCGACCCCGACAACGACGCCCGCTTTCGCCAATATTGGGAGGCGTATCAGCAGGTGATGGGGCGGCGCGGTGTGACGCCCGACATGGCCAAGGCGGCGGTGCGCCGCTCGGCCACAACGATCGGCGCGCTGGCGATCAAGCTGGGCGACGCCGACGCGATGATTTGCGGCATGGTCGGCCGCTTCGAGAATCATCTGGAGCATGTCAGCGACCTGATCGGCCTGAAGCCGGGCGTGCGCAACTTCGCCACGATGAATGCGCTGATGCTGGAGCAGCACACGCTCTTCATCACCGACACCTTTGTCAACGATGCGCCGGACGCCGAGGCGCTGGCCGAGATCGCCGGCATGGCGGCCGAGGAAGTCAGGCGCTTCGGCCTGCCGCCCAAGCTGGCCTTTTTGTCGCACTCGATGTTCGGCTCCAGCAACCGGCCGTCGGCAGTCAAGATGCGCTTGGCGCAGCAGTTGTTTGCCGCCCGCCATCCCGACATCGAGTCGGACGGCGAGATGCACGGCGACGCCGCCTTGTCGGAATCGGTGCGGCTGGCGTTTCTGCCGGGCAGCACCTTGAAGGGCTCGGCCAATCTGTTGGTGATGCCGTCGCTGGATGCCGCCAACATCCT
This sequence comes from Burkholderiales bacterium, assembly GCA_947450745.1. Taxonomy (GTDB): domain Bacteria; phylum Pseudomonadota; class Gammaproteobacteria; order Burkholderiales; family Burkholderiaceae_C; genus Paucibacter_A. The sequence continues at coordinate 3,193 of CANFYD010000016.1, read as the reverse complement.
CTTCAACGTGCTGAAGATCACCAGCGGGCAGGGCGTCACCGTTGGCCCGATCCTGCTGGGTGCGGCGGCACCGGTGCACATCCTGGCACCGTCGGCCACGGTGCGCCGCATCGTCAACATGACGGCACTGGCGGTAGCCGACGTGGTGGCCGAGCGCGCGCACAAGGCGAGCTGAGCGGGTCCGCCGCTTGCCGGGTGTGCCCATGAGATTGGCTCGGCCGGCAAGCAAGTCGGACCACTGTGTTTGGTAACTGCATGAAACCAATTCGGCCCGTTGTGGGGGCCATAATTGGTTTCTTGTAACTTTATTTCAACGAGAGACAGCCATGACCCGAGCCACCAAAATTGTCGCCACCCTGGGGCCAGCGTCCTCCACGCCGGAGATTCTGGAGCGCATGATCCGCGCGGGCGTCGATGTGGTGAGGCTGAACTTCTCGCACGGCAAGGCGCAAGACCACATCGACCGGGCGCAGATGGTGCGCACCGCCGCCGCCACGGTGGGCAAGGCTGTCGCCATCATGGCCGACTTGCAAGGCCCGAAGATCCGTGTCGGCAAGTTCGAGCACGGCAAGATCGAGTTGATCAACGGCACGCCCTTCATCCTCGACGCCGACCGCACCGAATTGGGCGATGAGACGGCCGTCGGACTGGATTACAAAGAACTGCCGCGCGACGTCAAACCGGGCGACACGCTGCTGCTCAACGACGGCCTGCTGGTGCTGACGGTGGTGGCGGTGCGCGGCGCGGCGGTGCATACCGTCGTCAAGGTCGGCGGCGAGTTGTCCAACAACAAGGGCATCAACAAGCAGGGCGGTGGCTTGACCGCGCCGGCGTTGACGGCCAAGGACATGGAAGACATCAAGACCGCGATGAGCTTCCAGTGCGAATACCTGGCGATCAGCTTCCCGAAGAACGCGACCGACATGGAAATGGCGCGCCAACTGGCCAATATGGCCGGTGAGCCCTATCGCCACAAGCCCAGCATGATCGCCAAGATCGAGCGCAGCGAAGCGATTCCGCATCTGGAGGCGATCCTGAAGGCCAGCGACGGCATCATGGTGGCGCGCGGCGACCTGGCCGTTGAGGTCGGCAATGCGGCGGTGCCCGCGCTGCAAAAACGCATGATCAAAATGGCGCTGGCGCTGGATAAATTGGCCATCACCGCGACGCAGATGATGGAGTCGATGATCGTCAACCCGGTGCCCACACGCGCCGAGGTGTCCGACGTCGCCAATGCGGTGCTGGACGGCACCGACGCCGTCATGCTGAGCGCCGAAACGGCGGCTGGCAAATATCCGGTTGAAACGATCGAGCAAATGGCAGCGATTGCGCTGGAAGCCGAACGGGCCGAATTCGTCACGCTGGACACCGACTTTGCCGGCCGCCAGTTCGGTCGCATCGACCAGTCGATCGCGATGGGCGCGCTGTTCACCGCCCATCACCTGGGCTGCAAGGCGATTCTGGCCCTGACCGAATCGGGTTCCACCGCGCTGTGGATGAGCCGCCACCGCATCCAGGTGCCGATCTACGCGCTGACCACCCAGCCGATCAGCCAGCGCAAGATGACGCTGTACCGCAATGTGCGGCCGCTGCTGATGCCCAAGTACGAAGACCGCGACACCGCGCTGAAAGCGGCCGAGCAATTGCTGGTCGACAAGGGTGTGTTGATGCCCGGCGACACCTACGCCATCACCTGCGGCGAGCCGATGGGCTATCCGGGCGGTACGAATATGTTGAAGGTTTGCCGGGTCGATTGAGGTCAGAGGTCCGCAACGTCGCCTGGTTTCGATGGGCGCAAAGCGGGCTAAATGCGCACGCGCAGCGGCGGCGGACGGTTATGCCGCCGCGCTGCGCCGCTAGAATCTGCCGCAGTTACGGCGTGGTTACATGAAGCAATGCGCTCAGTCTGCGTCAGAAGAATTTCTCACTTCCCCTGAAAGACTCTCATGGCACTCGTCTCAATGCGTCAGTTGCTGGATCACGCGGCTGAAAACGGCTACGGCATCCCCGCCTTCAACGTCAACAATCTGGAGCAAGTGCAGGCCATCATGGCGGCCGCCGATGAGGTCGGTGCGCCGGTCATCATGCAAGCCAGCGCCGGCGCGCGCAAATATGCCGGCGAGCATTTCTTGCGGCATCTGATCGTCGCCGCTTGCGAAAGCTACCCGCATGTGCCGGTGGTGATGCACCAGGATCACGGCCAGAGCCCCGAGATCTGCAAGGGCGCCATCGACCTGGGCTTCTCCTCGGTCATGATGGACGGCTCGCTCGAAGCCGACGGCAAGACGATTGCCAGCTTTGAATACAACATCGAGGTGACCCGCAAGGTGGTCGACATGGCCCACAAGCTGGGCGTGACGGTGGAAGGCGAGTTGGGTTGCCTCGGTTCACTGGAAACGATGCAGGGCGACAAGGAAGACGGCCACGGCACCGATGCGGTGATGACCCACGCCGAGCTGCTGACCGACCCCGAGCAAGCGGCCGACTTCGTCAAGCGCACGCAGCTGGACGCGCTGGCCATCGCTATTGGCACCAGCCACGGCGCTTACAAATTTACCCGCAAGCCCACCGGCGACATCCTCGCCATCGGCCGCGTCAAGGAAATCCACGCCCGCCTCCCCAACACCCACCTGGTCATGCACGGCTCAAGCAGCGTGCCGCAGGACTTGCTGGCCAAGATCCGCGAGTTTGGCGGTGATATGAAAGAAACCTTCGGCGTGCCGGTTGAAGAAATCCAGGAAGCGATCAAGCACGGCGTGCGCAAGATCAACATCGACACCGACATTCGCCTGGCGATGACGGCTGCGGTGCGCGAGTTCTTCGTCAAGAACCCGAGCAAATTCGACCCGCGCGAATTCTTGAAGCCGGCCCGTGATGCGGCCAAGGCCATCGTCAAGCAGCGTTACGAAGAGTTCGGCTGCGTCGGCCAAGCACCGAAGATCAAGGGCCGCAGCCTGATCGACATGGCTGCGGCTTATGCGCGAGGCGAGTTGAACCAGATGGTTCGCTGAGGGCATTCAAGACGGAGCTCGGCGCTCGGCGTTCGCGACGAAACGGCGTGTTTGGCAGCGTTTCGTCGTGCTGAACGTTGTGTGTCCTGGCTAGTTCGCGGGATCAGCCCGGCCGGACGTTTCGCTCCGTGTCATTCCGACGTGACCTAGGGTCACGGCCTCCCTTCTTTACCTGCGCAAAG
>CANFYD010000015.1 GCA_947450745.1 Burkholderiales bacterium | reverse complement strand
TCTTCTTGCGAAGCGAAATAGCGGTAGAACGTGCCGCGCGACACGCTCGCCGCCTTGCACACGTCGAGGATGGAGATGCGCTCCGCACCGGAGGCCAACACCACCTGCTCGGTGGCGGCGAGGATGTTTTCAATCGTCTGCTCGGAGCGGCGATTGCTGCGCCGCCGCTGCGCCGGTGCCGCCGCCGCCGAGGCTGCCTCGTCGGCTGCCGCCGCGTCCGGCCCCGCTGCCACATCCGCGGCTTCGGCAAGCCGGGACATGCGGCTGGATGGCGCCAGCTCGCTGAGGGGTGTCGTACTGATTTGGTTCATGGCCTGGGTCCTGAAAGCTGCTGAAAGAGTTGATAAAAAGAACGGGTAACGGTGCTGATGAAATGGCTGGTGACGGGATCAAGGGTTTTCCCGCTCATGCGCCCACAAATACCAGATATAGAATTGTCTTCTGACATTAGAATTTAAAGCCGTAGTTTGAAAACTGCGGGTTCGCGGGCAGATCGCTCGCTCAAAGGAGACACACGATGACCGGTATGGGCAACATTGAGACTTGGTCTTTGGGTCAACAAGACACCGTCATCGCCGCGCTGGAACGCGCCGTGGCCGCACACCCCGACCGGGTGCTGCTGGATTTCTCCGGTGAACTGAGCACTTACGGCGAAATTGATCAGTTGTCGACTCGGCTCGCACACGGCCTCGCTGCACTGGGCATCCAAGCCGGTCAGACAGTCGTCACGATGCTGGACAACAACATCGACGCCGTGCTGTGCTGGTTGGCCATCAACAAGTTGTGCGCCGTCAGCGTGCCGATCAATACCGCGCTGAAGGGCGAGTTCTTGCGCCACCAGATCGCCGATGCGGCCGCGCCGCTGGTGATTTGCGAGGCGGCTTATCTGGAACGCATCGCGGCCGTTTCGACCGGTCTGCCGGCCGTCACCCAGGTGTTGCAGCGCGGCGAAGCGACCCACAGCCAGTGCGGCTTGCTGCCGCTGGCGAGCCTGGATGCCCACCGCAGCAGCGACAACACGCCGCTGGCGCGCAAGCCCAGCCCGTCGGATCTGTCCTGCCTGATCTACACCTCGGGCACGACCGGGCCGTCCAAAGGCTGCATGGTCAGCTACAACTTCATGTGCAATCTGGCGCGCCTGCAACTGCAAGCCGGCCCGGCCAGCGCCACCGACGTGACGATCACGCCGCTGCCGCTGTTCCACATGAACGCGCTGGCCGTGGGCATTTTGTCGAACATCCTGGTCGGTGCCCGGGTGGCGATCTTGCCTCGTTTCTCGGTCTCCAACTTCTGGCCCGAGGTGGAGCGCAGCGGTGCCACCATCGCGTCCATTCTCGGCGGCATGGGCGGCCTGCTGGCCAACGCGGCGGACACGGACGCGGCGCAACGCTGCCACGGCCAGATCCACACGGTGCGCGGCAACCCGTTCACCGAGGACAACAAGAAGATCTGGCGTGAGCGCTTTGGCGCACGTCAGGTCGGCGGCAACGCCTACGGCTTGACCGAGGCTTGCGTGATCACGATGCTGCCCGGCGGTGAAGTTGCGGCGCCCGGGTCGTCGGGCAAGCGCATCCCGGACTTCGATGTGCGCATCTTTGACGAACTCGACCGGGAACTGCCCACCGGCACAGCCGGCGAGATCGTCGTGCGCCCGCTGCGCCCAGACATCATGTTCCAGGGCTACTGGAACCGCCCCGAAGACACGCAGAAGTTGATGCGCAATATGTGGTTCCACACCGGCGACATTGGCAAGTTCGATGAGCAAGGTTTCTTCTACTTTGTTGACCGCAAAAAAGATTATTTGCGCCGGCGTGGCGAGAACATTTCGAGCTTCGAGATGGAAGCGGCCTTCAGCGTTCACCCCGACTTGGCCGAGGTCGCGGTGCACGCGGTGGCCTCCGACAAGGGCGAGGACGACGTGAAGGTCACCGCCATCTTGCGCGAGGGTTCGACTCTGACGGCTGAAGCACTGTTTCATTGGGCCACCGATGCTGTTCCTTATTACGCCCTGCCCCGCTACATCGAGTTCCGTGACACCTTGCCGAGGAACCCGCAAGGCCGCATCCTGAAATACGAATTGCGCGCCGAAGGCAAGACCGCACAGACTTGGGATTGGGAAGCGACCGACATCAAAGTTTCCAAGCGTTAATTTTTCTACTGCGCGGCCGCCATGCGGCGTTGGCCGTCGCTTCGGGATCCTCACGTACCTGAAGTACGCTCCGGTCCCTTAGCCACGCCCGCTAGGGCCAGAGGCCCTGTCCTTCACCATGCATAAAGCGTCCTCAGGACGTTTTGTGTCCGGGCTCAGCCTAGCCTGACAGCCGCTCGCTACGAAAAAAGACGCTCACCTTCTATTCGTCACTGCCAGAGCCGCAGCAAGAGCCACAGCTCAAGCTGCGGCTCTTTTTGGTAAGCCAGATCAGTACTCCCGCACGGCCACATCCGCTGGCCGCGAGTTGTAGCCAGGCAGATGCAAGCCACCATCGACATGCATCGCTTCGCCGGTCACAAAACGCGCCATCTCGGAGGCCAAAAACACCACCACCGGCCCGATGTCCAGCTCCGGGTCGCCCGAGCGGCCCAGCGGGCGCGCAGCGGCGGAGCGCTCGGCAAAACCGGGGTTGGCGGCGGCCAGCTTGTGGAAGGTAGCACCCATCGCGGTGGGCGCAATCGCATTCACGGTGATGTTGAAGCGGCCCCATTCATTGGCTGCGCTGCGCGTCAGACCCAGCACACCGGCCTTGGCCGAGTTGTAGTCGGCGTGCAGCCAGGCACCGGTTTCAACGTCGATCGAATAGAAATTGATGATGCGACCGGCACCGCTCTTGCGCAGATGCGGCAGCGCCGCACGCATCGCCCACCAAGACGCCCACAGCGACGAGTTCAGCGTCTGCGCGAACATCTCGTCGGTCTTGTCTTCAAGCAACACATTCGGCGACGGCACAAACGCGTTGTTGACCAGAATGTCGAGCCCCCCGAATTGATCGACCGCTGCTTGAATCGCCGCCTCCACGTCGGCCTTGAGCGTCACGTCGGTACGCAGGAAAAACGCCCGCCCGCCCAGCGCCTTCAGCTCGGCTTCAACCGCACGGCCGCTCACTTCGTCGATCTCGGCGATCAACACCGCCGCGCCCTCGCGAGCGAAACATCGCGCCACGCCACGCCCAATGCCGCCACCGGCTCCGGTGATGACGGCAACTTTATCTTTCAGCAAAGCCATGACGGTTTCCATTAAAGTTGAACATAATTCTTTATATCGTACACTTTAAGGCATAAAAAGTCAGCAGCCGGAAGGGATTTCCATGAGTGTGCAGATCAACAACTTGCCGGCCCCGGTGTTCCGCAGGCGCGTTGTCATCACGGCCGAAGCGCATGGCACTGCCCTATGGGTGAGAGCGGCTTTGGAAGACGATTTCCACCACTTTCGCGTCGAAGTCAGGTGCGTGGACGGCGTGGTGACGCAGGCCACCGGCGAAGCTCCACGGCATCCATACACCCTGTGCAAATTAGCCACTGCCGAGCTGACGCAGTTGGTCGGCATGCCCTTGACCGGGGTCCCGCATGCGGTGACTCGATACGCCGAGGCGAGCGAGCAATGCACCCATTTGCTGGATCTGGCCGGCTTGTGTGTGGCGGCAGCAGCGCGGGGCACGGCACAGCGTCAATACGACATTGAAGTGCCGCAGCGCGAACCGCAAGGGCGCACTCAGCCCAAGCTGTGGCGCGATGGTGTGTTGCTGCTGGAATGGCTGATCGACGACGACCTGATCACCGGCCCCGCCCCCTACACCGGCATCAATCTGCGTGCCGGTCTGGCACGCTGGGCGCTGACCACCTTGCCGGAGGAAGAAGCCGAGGCCGCACTGCTGCTGCGCCGCTGCACCGCCATCGCGGTGGGCCGCAGCCGCAACCTCGACCTGCAAGTCCACGCACGAGCCACCGGCTACTGCTTTGCCCAGCAGCCACTGCGCGCCGAGCAAGCGATTCGGGTGCTGCGCTCGACACTCGATTTTTCGGCCACTCCGGCGCTGCTTTGCGCCGATGACCAAGACTGGTTGCGGCCCAACAGTGCCAGCGACAACTGACAGATGTTCGAACTTGGCAAAGTCGAAGGGCAAGACCCGCCAACCGCTGCGGAACAGCACCTCGACATAGCCTTCTTGCTGCAAGCGGATCAAGGCCTGCCTGACCGGCGTACATGCGTGACACCGCGAGCCGCTCGGTGACCGACTTTTCGGTAAACCCGTCGCCCGGCACCAGCTGAAATTCAGCAATATCACGCTTCAGTTGCGCGTAGACCTCGTCGGCACGCGAGCGACGGGCCGCAGACAGGAGCGCTGGAGGTGGTTTGGCTGCTTGCATGGGGTGAAAGCTTTAGAACCGCCGAGCGCGAACGCGCTTTCTTGACACCTCGTCGAGTCTCTTTTTGAGCATGCCAGGCACCTCCAAAAAGTTCAAAAACGCTCAACGCTCGTATCTACGATGGGTTGTCTAGGATTCCTGAAAGTTCAATAGGAAGCAATGGGCGCGCCAAAAATATCGCTAGCGGGGCGGGAATGGTGCCGACTTGAGTTTCGGGACCTCCGCAAACACGAAACCTGCGTCCGACCCGCCAGCCGGTCTGAGCGAGTTCAAGCGGGTTTGATGACCCACAATGCAAGCCCAACCTTGCATTCGGGATTCGAGACATGAGACTGTTGACCAGCCACTGGGGCCGCCTGTGCACCACCATCGCCTTCGTTTGCGCATCCATCTGCAGCAGCCCCAGTTGGGCCGCCCCCGAGGCCAAGGTCTGGTCCGCCGTTCAGACGCAAAAGCAAGCCTTGCTGGACACACTGAAAGAGCTGGTCGCCATCGAATCCGGGAGCGGCGACCGCGAAGGGCTGGACCGGATCTCACAGCTGATCCTTGATCGCTTACGCGGCCTCGGCGGCCAAGTCGAATTCATCGAACCCAGCACCGACACCTACCGGATGCACGACACGCCCGCGCGGATCGGCCGCATGGTCAAAGCCACCTTCACAGGCACGGGCACGAAAAAGATCCTGCTGATCGCGCACATGGACACCGTCTACCTGCGCGGCATGGCTGCCAAGCAGCCCTTCCGCATCGACGGCAACCGCGCCTACGGCCTGGGCATCGGTGACGACAAGGCCGGCGTGGCGGTGATCCTGCACACACTGGCCACCCTGAAGGCGCTGAACTTCAACGAGTACGGGACCCTGACTGTGCTGATCAACGGCGACGAGGAGATCAGCTCCCCCGGCTCCCGAAACACCTTGACCCAACTGGGGGCAGCCCACGACCTGACGCTGTCGCACGAAGGCACCAGCATCAACAGCGACCAACTCTCGCTCGCCACCGCAGGCATCGCAGCCGTCACGCTGAAGGTCACCGGCAAGGCCAGCCACGCCGGCAGTGCGCCAGAGCGAGGGTTGAACGCGATCTACGAGTTGTCCCACCAGATGCTGCAGACCAAGGACTTCAGCGACGCCGCTCGCGGGCTGAAGATGAACTGGACGATGGTCAGCGGCGGCACGAATCGCAATGTCATTCCGGCCGAGGCCACGGCAGCCGCTGATGTGCGCGTGGAAAAAGTGACCGACTACGCGGCCCTGGAAGCCAAGCTGCGCGAGACCATCCAGAAGCAATTGATCACCGGTACCCAGGTCGACCTCACCTTCGAGCGTCGCCGCCCTCCGCTTGAAGTCAACCCGGCGCAAGTCACGATCGGTCGCCACGCGGTGCGCATCTACGCCGAACTGGGCAAAACGCTGAAAGTCCTGGACAGCGTCTCCGGCGGCGGCACCGATGCGGCGTTCGCAGCGCTGAACACCCCGAACCCTGTGCTTGAACGCTTCGGCCTGCAAAGCTTCGGTGCGCACAGCAACGACAACGAATACGTCCTGATCGACTCCATCGAGCCCCGGCTCTACCTCGCCAGCCGTCTGATCATCGACTTCTCGCGTGGCCTGACCCAGTAGCCGACAGGGGCAAGAAACTGAGTGGGGTCAGATACAGAAACTGAGTGGGGTCAGAGAAACTGAGTGGGGTCAGATACATTAAATCGCCATCGACCAAGGCCGCAGAGAGGAAAACAAATGACTCTGACCCCAGGCCCTTGACCTCGATCCTTTGACCCGAAACCCTTGCAACATCACAACATGAGCAACCCCCTGTTCGACGGTGGCATTTCAGGAACTCGGGCCTGCTTCGAGGCTGCGAACCTCGCTTTTTCATATCCAGACGTGAACTTGCTGGGCGGCCTGTCCTTCTCTATCAAGCCGGGCTTGACCCTCGTGCGCGGCGGCGGCGGGCGCGGCAAGCGAGTCTTGTTGCGTTTGATCGCGGGCGAGTTGCAACCCCAGGCCGGTGTTGTTCTACGCCGTCCCGACACGCTGTCCTTTGAAAGCCCGGCCGATCCAGCCAGCGACAACGTCGTCGCACAAGACTGGCTTGCCGCTCGACAGAGCCGATTTTCAAATTGGCACGCAGCGCGAGAAGCTGAGCTGATCCAGGGTTTTGGCTTGACCGAGCACTTGGACAAGCCGATGTATATGTTGTCCACCGGCAGCCGCCGCAAGGTTGGGCTGGTGGCCTCGGCTGCCAGCGCGGCACAACTGACGCTGATCGACCGACCGTTTGCGGCGCTGGATGCAAGGTCCTGTCGCTTGCTGGTGCAGTTGCTGACCGAAGCCGCCGCAAGCCAAAACCGGGCTTGGGTGATCGCCGACTATGAGTTGCCGGCTTGGCTGACGGGAGTACCGCTGTCCGGTGTGATTGACCTTGGCGATTGATCTCGGCGATTGAGCGGCAACGCAAAACAGCCCTTCACAGGGCTGTTTTCGTCATACGCGAGAGCATCGCCTGAGCTGCCAATTCAGCTGAATCAGCGGTCTGGGTGGTCAAGCCAGTTACAAGAAGATCGCCAGATTCGGCGTGCCCAGCACCGCTTGGTCGAGCAGGATCTCGCGGCGGGCCAGCTTGAAGGTGTCACCGCTGCGGCGCAGCAGGTCGCTGCGTTCGCCGCTGATCATGTCGTATTCGTCGAAGTTGAAACGGCTGCGCATCACCAGCAAATAACTGACCACCTCGAACTCATCGGCCTTGGCGGTCTCGCGCACCATCACATTGGTGACCAGGCGGCGTGTACGCGACGGCGGGTCTTCGGCCCAAGCGCTCTTGGTGCCCGTCAAACGCATGATGCGGCCCATCATCGAGCGGTAGTCGTCGTGGTAATGCTGAACCGTGCGGATCACCGACGCCGCTTGCTGTACCAGCGAACGGGTCTGGCGCAGCGGTGCGCCGTAGACCAGGTCTTCGGCCAGCGTGGCGGCCCAATCACGCAGACGGGTTTCGTCCAGCATGGTGGCTTCGTCATACAAATATTCGACGACCTGGTTGTAGGTCGCGGAACCGATCGGCACGCGCTTGCCTTTGGGCGCCACTTCTGCGGCGGCGGGAGCGGCTGATTTGTCTTGCACTGCACTCATTTTTATTTCCTCTTGAGCCTCGTTAGCACCTGGATTCAAGCTTCAGATTCAAGCTTCAGTGGTCATCAGCTCACGCCAATGCAACCACCAGTGCCACTGGGTATCGTCCTTGGTGAAACCTTCATTGACGATGCCAGGGCCGGGCCAACCGGCGGGCTTGCCGGTCTCGTAAACGGCCTGATACTTCATCGTCGACTTGCGGCCCATCGCGCCCTTGGCCGACTTGGTCATGTGCGGCCAGGTGTCGGAATCATCTTGCTCGACCATGCCCGAGGTACCGAACAGCTGGATGGTCTGCTTCAGCATCTTCTCGCGCAGCTCGGGCGGCGTGTCCTTCTCGGCAAAGATCCAGTTGACGAATTCGAGCTTGTCCGGACCCTTGGGGATGTAGGCATGCATGGTCATCGAGCCGACGACGGTGCCGTCCGCTTGCGGCAGGTAGACAAAGCCGAACAGCACGTTGGGGAACATGCCCCCCACTTGCGGCGGCATCGTCGTCATCACCTTCAACTGGTCTTCGCTGAGGTGGTTGGCCAACTGCGAGACCATCTCCTTGCTCATGCCGACCGGCGGCAAAGCAGCCAACTTTTCAGCGACGCTCAGCTTTTCAGGGTCAAGGCCGGTCAGGCGCTTGATCTTGCGTGCCAGGTCGATGCAACGCATCGCGTGGCCGTGCGGCGAGCTGATTTCAACGCCGTACATCTCGGGGCTCAAGTCACCGGTGCTGACTTCGCCTTCGATCTTCTTCGAGTAGTTGCCCACCTCACCCAACCAGCGGTGCAACATCAGCGTGTGGAAGCCGTCGGCGGCGGACTGCTCGCCAGCGGCCTTCCAGTTGGCGCGAACGGTGAAGCGCTGCGGGGGGCCAAGCACTTCCATGCCGCGGTCGGTGCGATTGAACAGCATGTCGTAATACCACTTGGTATCACCCAGGAACTCATCGAAGGACGGGCCGTTGATGTTCCAGGTCGCAAAGATCAGGCCGCCGTACAGCGTGCTGCGGGCCTTTTTCAAGCCCAGCTGTTCCTTGCTCATCATCTTGCCGTGCATGGTTTCACGCTCGACCGGTGCGCCCAGGAAGGCCCCGTTCGGGCGGAAGGCCCAGCCGTGATAGATGCAGGTATGAACTTGCGTGTTGCCGGCGTCCACGACGGAGATGCGCATGCCGCGGTGCGGGCAGACGTTCAGGGCCACATGCACTTGGCCGTCTTTGTCGCGGGTGATCAAGACCGAGTCGGACCCCATGTCGCGCACCATGAAGTCGCCGGAGTTCGGAATCTCGGACTCATGGCCCAGCAGGTTCCAGATGCGCCCGAAGATGCGGTCCATCTCCAGCTCATAAATTTCCGGGTCCGACAGAGCGCGCAATTGCACCTCTCGGGTCGCGGTGTTCACCAGATCGGTGATCTTGGTGCCGTCGGCCAGCGTCGGGCTTGTCTTGGTCAGCATGGGAGTCTCCTTTTTTGCTCAAGCAGCAAATCATGAAATGTGGACCTTCGCAAAATCGTCTCAGCAGTGGGCCCTGCCGAGCAGGGCCAGTGGTCTGCGGTGCGGTGGCTCGAAGGCTTAATTTTGCGTCAGCCCTGACAATGTAAACATCTTTAGTATTTCTGTACAACTAAACTTCAAACAGAACGCAAAGAATGCAGCGGATCAAGGGTAATTGCTTAGTCATGGCGCGCTGGCTTGGCGTGGTTCCGTGACTGGCCGCCCTTCAGCAGCACCGCAAAGATAGCTGACACGATCAAGCCGATGGCCACCGCGTCCTGCCAATGCAGCACCTCCCCCAGCATCCAGGCACCGGACAGCAGCCCCAGCACCGGGATCATGCAGATGCTGATGCTCGACGCCACCGGGGGCAGCGAGCGCGCCAAGGAAAACCAGGCCGGTTGGCAAAACCCGAAGATCAGCACCGCGTTGTATCCGATGGCGGCCAGCGTCAGCGTGGGAGGCATGGCCCAGCGTGGGCGCTCCAAGGCGACGCTGAGCGCACCAACCACCAGCGTCGTCAACACCGTCATCCAAAAGGCGATGGCCAGCGTCGGTGCCGCGATCCGCGTGCGCCGCAACTGCTGCGTGCCCAGCGCCCAGATCGCGGTGCCAAACAGCAGCGCCGCCCCCGCCATCGGCGCGCCACTCAAGCGCGAAAACTCATGCCAGAGCAGCAACAGCACGCCCAGGCCAGCAGCGGCCACGCCCAGCGCTTGGCGCGGCTGCAAGCGCTCAGAGAACAGCGCCAAGCCCCACAGCGCCGAAAACACCGGCATGGTGTAGCCCAGGATGGCCGCACGGCCCGAACTGAGCGACGGCAGAGCCAGCATCAAAAACACATGCCAGACCACCATATTCGTGATGGCCAGTAGCAACAGCTCGGGCCAATGCCGGCGCGGAATCGCAAACGGCACGCGCATCCCCACCATCACCAGCGCCAGACATGGCAGGCCCAGCAGCATGGACAGCGCACGAAAGGTGAACGGCGGATAGCCATTCACCGCACTCTTCATCACCGGCCAGTTGAAGCCCCAGAACAGGGTCAGCAGCAGCAGCGCGACGAGTTGCCGTTGGGTCAAATGCAGCACCGGCTGAACGTCAGGCGACGGATGCGGCAGGCAGACCGCCAGCGACCGGCTGAGCCGTCAGCAGATGCTGCAGCTTCAGCAATTCAATCGCGTTGCCGCTGCGGATCTTCTCGCGCTCGGCGTCGGACAGGCCGATGCCGGCCGTCAGATCACCGTTGTCGTAGGCGCCGCCAAAGTTGGTGCCCACCACACAGCGATCAACCCCCACCACCTCGGCCACCGCGCGGCGCAGGGCCGGCGCGTGCACGTCGAGGTCGAACCAGAAGTTGCGCAAATACTCGGACACCGGCCGCTTGTTGCGGGCATCCATCGCCATGCCCTTGTTCAGCTCTTCCAGGCGGCCAAGCTGGAACACGGCCATGCCGCCGGCGTGGCAGATATAGGTCTTCAAGGTCGGGAAGGCATCAAGCGCGCCGCCGCAGATGAGGTACCAGAAGAACAGCGTTTCATCGACGCAATCGCCGACGATAGAGGTGGTGTCGAACTTGTCGTCGCTGTGCTTTTCGCCCCAGTAGATCGACTGATTGAAGCCGTGGACCATGATGGGCACATCGAGCTGCGCGAGCTTTTCCCAGACCGGAAACAACTCGATGCTGTGGGCTTCCAGGCCGTTGAAATTGGCACCGCCGACGCACAAGCCCTTGGCACCCAACTGCGTGACCGCCCGCTCGATTTCCTTCACTGCCTCGGCCGGGTCGGCCAAATTGGCATGGGCCCAGAACGAGAAATGTGCCGGGTCTTCAGCGCAGTACGCCGACATCTCGTCATTGCAAATGCGCGCGTACTCGGACCCGAACTCACCGGCCCAATACATGAAGGCGTGCGACGGCGTGGACAGCACCAAATGGTCAACGCCGCGCTCGGCCATCAGCTTGCGACGTGCCGCATGCGTCATTTTCAGCAACATATTGGCTTCGGCCTCGGCGTCGGTCGCCGCCGGTGAGCGCTTGGCCATGCCCAGCGCAAAGTGGCCGACGGTCAGGCCCTCCTTCTTCATGAACGGCCCCCAGAACTCGTGCCTGCCCATCATGCCGGGCGTGAACAGATGGGCGTGGATATCGATCAGCACATGAAGCTCCTTGAGAACAAATACGCCCACAGAGGTGAGAGCGCAGGGAAAGCCCCAGTCTAAGTTATGAACAGAATATGTCAATATGTTCAACTCTTGCTGGCGACCCGTACTTACCCGAGCGTTGAAGGAACCTGATGAGTCTTGACATTTACCACCCGCTCGGCCGCACCGGCTTACGCGTCTCACGGCTTGCCCTGGGCACCATGACCTTCGGGCCCGAATATGGCTGGGGCTGCGACGAAGCGACCTCACGGGCGATGTTTGACCGCTACATCGACGCCGGTGGCAACTTCATCGACACCGCCGACGTCTACACCGGCGGCACCAGCGAGCGCTGGCTGGGCCAGTTCATCCGCGAAGCCAAGCTGCGCGACCGCGTCGTGCTCGCCACCAAATACACGCACAACGTCGCCAACAAGGCGCGCGACCCGAACGCGGCCGGCAACGGACGCAAGAACCTGATCCGCGCGCTGGAGGCCTCGTTGACCCGCCTCGGCACCGACTACATCGACCTGTACTACCTGCACACCTGGGACCAACTGACGCCGGTGGAGGAAGTGGTGGGCACGCTGGACAACCTGGTCCGGCAAGGCAAGTTGCGCCACTACGCCTTGTCCGACGTGCCGGCCTGGTATGCGGCGCGAGCCAAGACGTTGGCGGAATGCCGTGGACTGGAAGCGCCCTGCGCGTTGCAGCTGGAGTATTCGTTGGTGGAACGCGGCATCGAATACGAGTTCAGCGCGATGGGGCAAGAGCTGAACATGGGCATCGTCGCCTGGAGCCCCTTGGCCAGCGGCCTGCTGTCGGGCAAGTACAAGGCCGACACGCCAGCCGCCGAGCAAAACGCGGGTCGACTGCGCACCACCGCGCAAGTGGCCACGCCCGCCCTGTCCAAATTCAAGCCGCGCAACTGGGAGGTGGTGGCCGCGCTGGAAGCGGTGGCCCAGGAGCTGGGCCGGCCGATGGCGCAAGTGGCCATCAACTGGGTCGCCAATCGGCCGGCGGTCAGCTCAGTGCTGCTGGGTGCGACGCAGCTGGCACAACTGGAGCAGACGCTGCCCGCGCTCGACTTCGAGCTGCCGCCGGAACTGGAGGCCAAGCTCGACCTGGCCGGCCAGCTGCCGCCGATCTTCCCCTATGCCTTCATCGACACCATGGCCCCGCGCATGCACGGCGGCGCCAAGATCGAAGAAAAGCCGCCTCGCTACGGCCAGCGCTTGGCGCAGCGCCACGGCGGTTGGCGCTGAATGAGTGAGTCGGGCAGTTTGGGAGATTCGCGCAGTTCTGGAGTTAGCGCCGGTCTGGACTTCAAGACAGTGCCGCACCGCCGGATGATCACCGTGGCCATCATGTTGGCCACCATCATGCAAGCGCTGGACACCACCATTGCCATCGTGGCGCTGCCGCATATGCAGGGCAGCTTGCAAAGCTCGCAAGACCAGATCAGTTGGGTGCTGACCTCCTACATCGTGGCCACCGCGATTGCCACGCCGCTGACCGGCTGGCTCTGCGGGCGCTGGGGCCGGCGGCGCATTTTCCTCACCTCGGTGGTGGGCTTCACCGCGGCTTCCGCGCTCTGCGGCATCGCCGACAGCCTCGCGCAGATGGTGATGGCACGGCTGCTGCAAGGTCTGTTCGGGGCGGCGTTGGTGCCCTTGTCGCAAGCGGTGATGCTGGACATCAACCCGAAGGAAAAGATCGGCCAAGCGATGGCGCTGTGGGGCGCCGGCATCATGATCGGCCCCATCCTCGGGCCGATGGTGGGCGGCTGGCTGACCGAAAACGCCAACTGGCGCTGGGTCTTTTTCATCAATCTGCCGATCGGTGCGCTGGCGTTTTACGGCATTGCACGCTATTTGCCGGAAAGCCGGCCCGAGAGCACCAAGCTCGATGTCTTCGGCTTTGTCACGCTGAGCTTGGCCGTGGGCCTGCTGCAGCTGTTTCTGGACCGGGGCGAGCATGTCGACTGGTTCAACTCCACCGAAATTCAGTTGGAGGCCGCCGGCTGCGTGGCCGCGCTGGCCTTCTTCATCGCCCACACCTGGACGAGCACCGGCAACTCCTTCTTGAACCGGGCGTTGCTGCGCGACCGCAATTTCGTCACCGGCACGCTGTTCTCCTTCATCGTCGGCATGATCTTGTTTGCCACCATGGCTTTGTTGCCCGCTTTGCTGCAAGGCCTGCTGGGCTACCCGGTCATCTACACCGGCATCCTGATGGTGCCGCGCGGTGTCGGCACGATGCTGGCGATGATGCTGGTCGGGCGGCTGCTGAACTGGTACGACCCGCGCACCATCATGGCCTTCGGCTTTGGCTTGACGGTGCTGGCGCTTTACCAGATGACGCTGATGACGCTGGACATGGACAGCGACCTGATCATTGCCTCGGGCTTTTTGCAGGGGCTGGGCATCGGCTTCACCTTCATCCCGCTGACTGCTGCCACCTTCGGCACGCTGGCACCCCACCTGCGCAACGACGGCACGCCGATCTTCAGCCTGCTGCGCAACGTCGGCAGCAGCGTCGGCATCTCCTTGGTGGTGACCCTGCTCAGCCAGGAAACGACCCGCTCACACGCCGAGTTGGCCAGCGACATCTCACTCGGCAATCTGGCCTTGCAAAGCTTGCCCGCCCTCCTGGACCCCGCCACGCCCACCGGCCTGATGTTGCTGAACGCCGAGGTCACCCGGCAGGCCACCATGATGGCTTACGTGGCCGACTTCCACGTGATGATGTGGGTCACCTTGCTGGCGCTGCCGCTGTTGCTGCTGATTCGAAAACCGGTCGTAGTCGCAGGTGCTGCGGCGGTGGACAAATCGGTCGAGTTGGCGCATTGAACCCTTCCTTCCCCCGCAAGCCATCATTAGAGAGCATTCCATGCCCCGAACCCTTGTTGATACCGCCCCCAGCGCGCTGGGCTCCCTGTTGGGCCGCATGAACACCAGCCGGCGGCTGGCCTTGGCCTTCGGCCTGGTGCTGACCCTGTTCGCGGGGGCCACCGCTTTCAGCTATTCGCAAATGCTCAAGGTCGAGGCGCATATGCAAGCCGCCGTTCAAGCCAGCACCGAGATCAGCGCCGAGGCGCGTCAGATGCGCGCCAGCATCAACGAAAGCTTCATGGCCTTGCTGATGGCGACGCTGGGCACGGACAAGGAAGAGGTCAACTTCCGCGCCGAAGACATGAAGAAATCGCTAGCCGCCTACGCCAAGGCCAAGACTCGCCTGCTGGCCATGACCCATGACGGTCAGGACATCCCCGGCATGGTCGACGCACTGGCACCGATCACCGAATCAGAGGGGGCCATCGCCTTCATTCAGCCGCTGATGGAGCGCCGCATCGCCGAGGCCGCCGCCCAGCCTGAAGACCAAGCGATGCCGCCCGACCCGGTGCAAATCGCCTACGTGTCCTTCACCGTCAAGAACCAGCTCGACTTCTGGGCCAAGTCGGTCGATGCGGTGGTGGCCGCCACAGCCGCCACCACCCGCGACCGCTTGGCCCGGGTGGAAAGCACGGCGCAGTTGTCTCGCACGGTGCAGATCATCACCGCCGGCATCGCCATGGCCATCAGCATCCTGGCGGCCTGGTTGATCGCCCGCAGCATCACCGTGCCGCTGCAGCGGGCCGTCAGCGTGGCCGAACGGGTGGCGACCGGTGACTTATCGTTCTCGATTGCGTCGCCTGGCCATGATGAAGCCGCCGCCCTGCTGAACGCACTCTCGCGCATGCAGCAAAGCCTGCACAGCCTCGTCAGCGAGGTGCGCGACAGCGCCCGCTCGATCGCGCTGGCCTCATCGGAAGTGGCGTCCGGCAACTTCGACCTGTCGCAGCGCACCGAGCAGGCCTCCAGCAACCTGGAGCAGACCAGCGGCGCGATGTCCGTCCTGAACGACTCGGCCAAGGCCGCGTCCGGCGCCGCCGGGGCGGTCAACAGCTTGGCCAGCGGCGCGGCCCAGGCCGCCCAGCGTGGCGGTCAGGTGGTGGAGCAGGTGGTGGCCAATATGGCGCTCATTTCCGCGCAATCGAAGCGCATCGCCGACATCACCGGCGTGATCGACGGCATCGCCTTTCAGACCAATATCCTGGCACTCAATGCGGCGGTGGAAGCGGCACGGGCCGGCGAGCAGGGCCGGGGCTTTGCCGTGGTGGCCAGCGAGGTGCGCAGCTTGGCGCAGCGCTCGGCCAACGCCGCCAAGGAGATCAAGGGGCTGATCGGCAGCTCGGCGGTACTGATCGAGTCCGGCGGGTCCTTGGTGCAAGAAGCCGGCCGGACGATGCGCGACATCGTCACTTCGGTGCGCGAGGTCGGCAGCACGATGGGCGGCATCAGCAGCGCCGCTGTGTCGCAAAGCCAAGGCATCGGCGAAGTGGGGAGCGCGCTGGTGACGCTTGACCAGATGACGCAGCAAAACGCCGCGCTGGTGGAACAAGGCGCAGCGGCCGCCGCATCACTGAACGAGCAGGCGCAGCGTTTGACCCAGATTGTTTCGGCGTTTCGCCTGGAGTCCGAGGATCAAGCCAGCGCTTGATCCTCAAAAAAAAAAACAGCTTCAGCCGATTTCAGCAACGTAGGGCGGGTCGAGACCCGCGAGCTATTTCGGCACCGGCAGCGAAGTGCCGAAACGAGCTGGCTTGGAAGGCACGGGTGCCACAGTCAGCTGAACGCGAGTCACGACCCGCCCTACAAATTCCGCATCACGGAATCATCAAACCGCCGTCCACCGCCAGCGTCTGCCCGGTGATGAAGCGGGCGGCGTCGCTGACCAGAAAGACCAGCACCGGGGCCATGTCGCGGTCCGGGTCGCCGAGCCGGCCGCCGAGCGGAATCTGCCCGGCCATCATCTGGTCGTGGGCCGCCAATTGGGCCGCGTCAAGCCGGCTGCGGAAGTGCTCATACATCGGCGTCCACATGCCCGGCGCCACCGCGTTGACGGTGATGCCGTGCTTGCCCCATTCCTTGGCCGCCGTGCGCGTCCAGCCCAGCACGGCCGCTTTGGCAGCGGAATAGTGGGCCAGGCCGGGCACGCCCATCACGCCGGCGGCCGAGGCAAAGTTGATGATGCGGCCACCGCCGCCTGCAGTTTGAGCCGCCGTCGCGCGCAGGTGTTTGAACGCGACCTGATTGGTGTTCAGCGTGCCACGCGCGTTGACGTCGAACATCAGGTCCCAATCGTCCTGCGAGATGTCCTCGGCCGCTGACTTGCGCTCGACGCCGGCGATGTTGATCAAGGCATCGAGCCCGCCCAGCCAGTCCACCGCCTCGTCGAACGCCGTCTGCACCTGCTCGCGCTGGCTCACATCGCAGTGCTGATAGCTGGCCCGGCCCGGCCCGGCCAAGCTGGCTGCTGCGGCCAACGCCGCACCTGCCGCGTCGTTCAAGTCCATGCCCGCCACCCGCGCACCGCGAGCCACCAAGGCCTTCATGGCGCTGGCACCGATGCCGCTGGCCGAACCGGTCACGATGATGCGTTTGCCTTCGATATTCATACGGTCTCCTGATGTTTTGAAATACGTGCACTGGCCTGAGACAACAGGCGCAGCGCGGACTCATGGTGGCGTTGTCCCAAGCGGGTCGCAGCATCGTCGGCAGCCGCTTCAGAAAAAGTGCGGGCGTAACTGCCTTCCAGCAGGATGGCCAGCTTGAAACAAGCAAGCACCACATACCAAGTGATGGCGCTCAGGTCGCGTGGGCTGCCGGCCCGGTAATGGGCGATCAGCCGCTCGGTCGAGCCAAAGCCCTCGGCCGGTGTCACCTGTATCGTGCCCGCGCCCTGCCCGCTCGCATCAGGCCACGTGGCGACGAGCCAGCCGAGGTCGAGCAGCGGGTCGCCAATCGTCGCCAGCTCCCAGTCGATCAGCGCCGCCAACTCAGGTCCATCGCGGCGGAACATCACATTGGCCAGATGAAAGTCGCCATGCAAAAGGCCGGGCGTGAAATGCGCCGGGCAATGCGCTTCCAGCCAAGCACCGACCGCACTGACGCCCGCCAGCTCTGCCGCAATCGGCCTCTCCGCATAAGCGGGGTAGGCCGAATAGCTTTCGAGCTGCGCGCGCCAGCGCGGCACCTGGCGCTGCAAAAAGCCTTGCGGCCGCCCAAAGTCGGCCAAACCGATCGCTTGATGATCGACCACATGCAAGCACAGCAAGGCGTCCACCATGGCCAGGCCCATGCGGGCGCGAAGGGCGGGGTCGGCCGCATGCAGCGCAGGCAGCGGCAGGCCGGAGGCATTAAAACCGTCCACCGGTTCCATCAAGTAGAACGGCGCGCCCAACACCGCGCTGTCGACGCAGGCCGCGATCAAGCGCGCATGCGGAACGGCCGTGCCCGCCAGCGCGGCCAGCAAACGAGCCTCGCGCAGAATGGTTTTGTTGCCGTCCAGCCGGGCCAACAGCGGCGGCCGGCGCAAAACGAACTCTCGCGGGCCGCGCCGAAAGCGCAGCAAGATGTTCTGCGTGCCACCGGTCAGCGCCTGCGGGTGTTCAAGCGGGCCGGCCTCCAGCCGCTGTGCGTCCATCCACTGCGCCAAGCGGTCGAGGTCAACAGCGGCGCGCCACGTCTGCTCAGTCATGCTCGGCTCAGTCATGTTCAGCGCCCGGCAACAAACCCCAATCGGCCGCCGGATCAAGCGCCAGCGCCGCGCCGAACTTCTTCCGTGCGGCTGCCGCAGCGGTCGGCCGGTGATAAGCCGGGAACATTGCCTCGCTCGGCTGGTAGTCGCGCAGCAACTGGCGCGCCAGCGTGATTTTGTGGACTTCGGTCGGCCCGTCCGCCAAGCCCATCTGAAAGGCTCGGTTGATCAGCCCGGCGAACGGCATTTCTTGCGACACGCCGATGGAGCCATGCACTTGCAGCGCGCGCGCGGCGATGTCGTGCAACACCTTGGGCATGGCGGCCTTGACCGCCGCGATGTCCCGGCGCACCCGGCGGTAGTCGCCATATTTGTCGATGCGCCAAGCGGTGCGCATCACCAGCAGGCGGAACTGCTCCAGCTCGATCCAGGAGTCGGCGATC
>CANFYD010000014.1 GCA_947450745.1 Burkholderiales bacterium | reverse complement strand
GCTCCAGCAACTGTAGGGCGGGTCGCGACCCGCGTCAGGCCGACTGTGGCACCCGTTTTGTGCCAAGCCCGTTCATGTCGGCGCTACGGTGCGCGGTGCCAATCGACGAGGCGCTGTACCGGGCGTGCACCGAAAGCAGCCTCGCGATGACGGCCTTGACGGCAGCGGTCGGTTTGACGGTCGCCAGCGTCAGCCAGTTGCTTGCGCACTCATCGGCCAACGCCCACCGGCTTGGACGCAAACTGAGGGCATGTTGGACTTTGAGAATCAAGGATTCAACAATCCTGGTTCGTTGGGAAACCAAGGATTAAAGACCTACCCCTGGCTCCCATCGCGTCCGAGGCTGACCAAGGGCGCGGTCAGCGGTGCCGCAATGCAATATTTCGCCCTGCCTTTGCTCGCCGCGCAGGTCGTTCGGATGCTGCTTGCCATGAAAGAAAATGAACACCTTGCACCTATGCACTTAGGCATCTTCAGTGCTCATGTCGTAGTGCAAATATCAAATCTGCTCAGCCATTTGATCGCGCAGTCGAGGCGCTTCAAGTGGCGGTACATTAGCCAGCGAAAGAGGTTGCGCCCGCTACTTCGTGGTGACGGCGCAAACGGCTGGACCGGCGTTAAAAAAAAGCTCGACATGATCGCCTCCAAATACTCTGGTTAACCCTCGATTTCTAGTCGACTCACGGATTGCTGCTTTTGCAGATTGGATATGACTGTATGAAAAACTGTGTGCCGGTAAAAAAGCTAATGGTCAAGCGACCTTGCGGCCTGAAGGGTGCGCGGAGTTATGGAGACAGGTCGCCGACAAAAGCGGCAAAACGGTCGCCAGATACCAATAGTTAGGCGTCGGAAATACCACCGTGGACAGTAAGCACGCCATCGAACTCGGATCCAAAATCATGGAGCTTCAGGCGCTCATGGTTGCATTCGTGACAGACGGACGAACACCAGATCAGCCAGCTGCTTATCGTGAGCTATACGCCGAAGTCACATTAGGACTTGAGGAGGCGAAGTACGCGAATCCGAACCCCCACAAATCACTGGAAGTGTTTTGGGCGTTCTGCAAGTTGCAGCAACTCGGCACATACTCCGATAGACGAGCATATGTCGATCAACTCTACGCTGACGTCCTTCTCGATCTAAAAAGAGTTCAGAGGCATGTTCCTTCACCTAAAAAATGGAAGAAGGCCAATGAAGCTCTAAATGACGAACTGTCGCCAGTCCGCGCTCAGTGGCTCAAAGCAAAGAACTTCATCTATTCGCCGTCTCCAGACTATGAGAACTCAATTAAGGAATCCATCAGCGCCGTTGAATCGAGCCTAATGGTCCTACTGAGCGAGCCAAATGGATCGCTTGGCAAAATAATCAAGAATGTCGGGCTTGACCCAGATATCGAGCGCCTAGTCAGTCAGGCATATGGATTCGCGAGCAATAAGGCCTTTGTTCGCCACGGTGGCACAACGGCATCGACACTAACTCGACTTGAAGCAGAGTTCTTCCTAGAATTCGCAGCTACATGTATCGTGTACATAACAGCGAAACTTAAGCATGGCAAAGCCGACGCCTGACCATTCGCTCAACTGGACACATTGCGGCGTGCCGCCATTTGCCCCGCCATTTCATTCTGGGGCAAATGCCGTCACACCACAATGCGCCGGTTAGCTCAAACGTTAGCCGTCATCAACACCCATGTCGCCCACCACCGCAGCAACAAGAGTCGTGAAACGCGAACGTCTGCTTCGCATTTCCATCGACGGAATTTGGTCCGCCAACGACTTCGCACAATTCTTCGACGCCTTAAATGTCCTCTACAGATTCCAATGTCTGTCTGATGCTGAATCAGGAAGCATGACAGCCGGTGATTTTATGTTGGAGCAGGAAGTTGGCAGATTGGACAGTTTTTTAGACGGCGATCGACTTTACGGCTCAGAAAAGAAGGTACGCCCGCGGCGGTTACATCGAAGACAGCCGTTCCAAACGCTCACCAAGTTCATTTCGTCAGCCAATGACAGAGACTTATGCGATTTCATTGATTTTTCCAAGCATCTTGTCTACTTCGCAGAGTTTCATGCCCAAGCTTTGGAAGACCGAAAACTTAACGGTATTTTGAGCGAAGGTTTTGAAAGGTCCTTCTACGCTCCGCCGCGTTCGCCGTCTGTACAGCAAGGGTGGCTGAGAAAACTACCGTTCCGGCCAGGCTACTCACCGCTTGTTGTATCAAGGTGCAATTTCGCATCACCTGGAATCACCGACCTCGCTGGACTTGGTCAAGTGTTGGGGCATCTCAAAGACATTCTTAGTTCAATACTGAACTACTCGGCAAGGAGGCGAGAACGTCAGTTGAATGAAGCGCTTCTGTCTGAGCAACTGATTGCAGCGAAAATCTCCAATATTGCTAGCCAGGTCACCCTGTTGAAGAGCGTCGGTTACTCAGACTATCAGTGCCGAAGGCTCTTGGAAGAAGTTGCTCCTGTTGTGCAAGTATTGGGAGGCCTCGCAAACGCCGAAAAATTGGTCTCGGTCGCCACTATCGAGCGGGATGACGGCTAATCATTCGCTCAACCGGACATTTTGTGGCGGGCCGCGTTTGGGCTAAAAATCCTAGCCCTAACCCAGCCCACCACAAAATGCCGGTTAGCTCAAACG
This sequence comes from Burkholderiales bacterium, assembly GCA_947450745.1. GTDB lineage: Bacteria > Pseudomonadota > Gammaproteobacteria > Burkholderiales > Burkholderiaceae_C > Paucibacter_A. The sequence goes on along the minus strand of CANFYD010000014.1, from coordinate 15,740 downwards.
TTAAGTCTCGCAATCAACCTCTATGCATCGCCACCTCGCCCATTCAATCGCCCTATTCCTGCTTCTCGGCCTATTGACTTGGTCTGGTTGGCATCCCTACGACCGCGCCACATGGATCATGGAGGTTTTTCCAATATTCGTCGTTGTTCCCCTCCTCATCGCAAACTACGCTCGATTTCCGCTTACCAATCTGCTCTATTTCTGCGCCTTCGTTCATGCAGTCATATTGCTCGTCGGTGGCGCATATACATATGCGAGGGTGCCTCTGGGCTTCCAAATCGCCGAGATACTTGGCATGCACCGGAATCCATACGACAAGATTGGTCACTTTGCTCAAGGCTTTGTGCCCGCGTTGGCCGCGCGCGAGATTCTTCTCAGAGGCAAGCACGTCCGGGCAGGCAAGATGCTCACCTTCTTGGCAGTTTGCGTTGTCCTCGCCATCAGCGCATCGTATGAACTCGTCGAGTGGGGCGCCGCGGTCGCGCTGGGCCAGGGCGCAGACGAGTTCCTCGGCACGCAAGGCGATCCATGGGACACGCAGTCCGACATGCTCTTTGCCCTCCTTGGGGCAGTTGTCGCCCTGGCAACTCTCACCTCAACGCATGATCGTCAGATTCAACGTTTACCGCCGGCAGGCGCGGCCTTTCAAGAAACACACCCTAAGTGATTGATTTGTAATAAATCGGGATATCAAACATAAACCCCCCTGCTTCCGGGAATTGGGGTCAGGTCTTGCAATCCAGCATCCACCACAGTGCTGAAGATAGGCAGGCAAAGCATGGAGAGGCAAGACCCGCCCCCCTTACTCCTGCATGCGGATGTATGAAAACAAGACCCCTGTGCTTGGGGTTGATTTGAGTTGGAGCTGAGCGCGCTGACTAGCGCCCGGCCATCACTCCCCCTTCTTCGCAACCAGCGTCAAGATGTCATAACTGGCGACCAGCTCGGCGCGTTGGTTCAGGACTTGGACGTCCCAGGCGACGACGCCTTGGGGTGGCTGATCGGGGCGGTTGCCACGGTCGGTCTTGCGCTTGCAGGTCAGGCGGGCTTGGATGGTGTCGCCGATGGCCACTGGGTTGATGAAGCGCAGGGTGTCGAGACCGTAGTTGGCCAGCACCGGGCCGGGGGCCGGTGAGACGAACAAGCCGGCGGCGGCGGACAGCACAAAGTAGCCGTGCGCAATGCGCTGGCCGAACTGCGTGTCCTTGGCCGCGATGGCATCGAAGTGCATGTAGAAATAGTCGCCCGAGACGCCGCCGAAGTTGACGATGTCGGCCTCTGACACGGTGCGGCGGTGCGTCAACAGCGAGTCGCCGACCTGGATTTCCTCGAAGTGCTTGCGGAACGGGTGGACCACGTCTTCTTGCACCCGGCCACCGCGCTGGTATTCGCCGGTGATGGCAGCCAGCATCGTGGGCGAGCCCTGCACCGCACAGCGTTGCAAATAATGTTTGATGGCGCGCGAGCCGCCCAACTCCTCGCCGCCACCGGCACGGCCTGGGCCGCCATGCTTGAGCTGCGGCAGCGGTGAGCCGTGGCCGGTAGATTCCTTGGCGGCCTCGCGGTCCAGCACCAGGATGCGGCCGTGGAAAGCCGCCGCGTGATAGACGGCTTGCGCGGCAATCGCCGGCGTTTTGGTGATGACCGAGCCGACCAGGCTGCCGCGCCCTTTGGCCGCCAGCGCCAACGCCTCATCCAATTCGTCGTACGGCATCAGCGTGGAGACCGGGCCGAAGGCTTCGACGTTGTGGACTTGCTCATTGGCAAAACCGTCGCGGCACAGCAGCAGCGTCGGCGCGAAGAAGGCCCCGTCCGCCACGCCCTCGCCCAGCGGCGCAAAACCGTCAGCAGCGCCAAAGATGACCTCGTTGCCGGCGCTCAAGCAAGCCAACCGCTCGGCCACATCGGCCTGCTGCTCCTTGGAGGCCAGCGCGCCCATGCGCACACCGTCCACCGCCGGGTCGCCGACCTTGATCTTGGCCAAACGCTCGCGCAGGGCTGCGGCCACCGCGTCGATATGCCGGCTAGGCACAAAAGCGCGCCGGATGGCGGTGCATTTCTGCCCGGCCTTGGCCGTCATCTCGCGCGCCACTTCCTTGATGAAGAGCTCGAACTCGGGGTCGCCGGGCAGCACGTCGGGGGCCAGGATGGCGCAGTTCAGGCTGTCGGCCTCGCCGTTGAACGGCACGCTGCGGCGGATCAGGTTAGCGTTGACACGCAACATCGCGGCGGTGTCGGCCGAGCCGGTGAAGGTCACCACATCGGTTTCTTCGAGCCGGTCCAGCAAGTCGCCGCTGGAGCCGATCACCAGTTGCAGGGCACCCGCTGGCAACAAGCCGGACTGATGAATCAGCCGCGCGGCCGCCTCGGCCACGAACGAGGTCGCGGTGGCCGGTTTGACGATGCAAGGCATGCCGGCCAAAAAGCTCGGGGCGAACTTTTCCAACATGCCCCACATCGGGAAATTGAAGGCGTTGATGTGCACGGCCACGCCGCGCCGGGGCACCAGGATATGGGTGCCCAAAAACTGCCCTTCCTTGCCCAGCGCCTGGACCGGGCCTTCATGCACGGTGTTGCTGGACGGCAACTCGCGCCGGCCGATGCTGGCGTAGGCGAACAGGGTGCCGATACCGCCTTCGATGTCGATCCAGTTGTCGGACCGGGTGCCGCCGGTATGGGCCGAGATCGCATACAGCGACTCTTTGTGTTCCATCAGGTAAGCGGCCAGCGCCTTCAGAATCGCGGCACGCTGCTGGAAGTCCAAACGCAGCAAGGCCGGCAAGGCCGTTTGACGCGCGAACTGCAAGCTCTCGCCAAAGTCGATCGCCTCCGCATGTGTCGCCGCCACGCTGCGCCCGTTGACGGCGCTGTGCAGACTGCGCGCTGCTTGGGTGCCGATCCAACGGTTGGCGATCAGACTTTGAAGAACGGGGGGCGTGGCGGACATGGTGGACCTCGGAAAATTTTGGAAAACTTTGGCGCGGGATGACCCACTTGATCAGCGGGGGACAGGGCTATTCGTGAGCCATTCAGGCCCCTGGCGGTACCCGGCGCTCGCGAAGAAACGTCGTGTTCACCGCCTGAGCACTTATTGACCCGGCATTCGTAGGGCGGGTCATGACCCGCGTGGTTGCGAGGGGGGAGGAGCCGACTGTGGCACCCGTGGCACCCAAGCCAGCTCATGTCGGCTCATGTCGGCACCTAGCGGCCAATGCCAAAAAAGCCCGCGGGTCTTGACCCGCCCTACATCGCCCTTAGCCAGATGAGGACAGAGCTACTCAGGGCTACCTTCGGGCGATCTGTCCCCAGCGACATTAGCTGGGGCGGTCTGACCCCAGAACTCACAAACCCCGCTTAATCAGTGGAGGTCAGAGCTACTCTCCGGTGCCCTTAGCCAGATGGGGACAGAGCTACTCAGGGCTACCTTCGGGCGATCTGTCCCCAGCGACATTAGCTGGGGCGGTCTGACCCCCAGAACTCGCTCAAGGGGTGTACTTCCAAGCCCCGTTCTCGATCTTGACCATCACGCGGGCGCGCTGGTCGAGACCGAGGTGGTCGTTGGGGGACATGTTGAACACGCCGTGGGCGCCGGGCATTTCCTTCACACCTTCGAGCGCGTCACGCAGGGCGGCGCGGAAGGCTGGCGTGCCGGGCTTTTCCTTCTTCAACGCCACGGGCACCGCCGCTTGCAAGAGCAGGCCGGCGTCCCAGGCGTGGCCGCCGAAGGTCGATACCGTGCCCTTGCCGAAGGCCGCTTCGTACTTGGCCACATAGTCTTGCGCGCTCTTCTTGACCGGGTGATCGGCCGGCAATTGCGCCGCCACCAACACTCCGCCCGATGGCAGGAAGGTGCCTTCAACGTCCTTGCCACCGACGCGCAGGAAGTCGTTGTTGGCGACGCCGTGGGTCTGGTAGTACTTGCCGGTGTAGCCACGCTCCTTCAGCGTCTTTTGCGGCAGCACGGCCGGCGTGCCGGACGCACCGATCAGCACCGCATCGGGCTTGGCCGCCAGCAGCTTCAGCACTTGCCCGGTCACCGACGTGTCGGTGCGGTTGTAGCGCTCGGAGGCCACCACTTTCAAGCCCTTCAGTTCGGCGATCTTGGTGAACTCCTGATACCAGCCTTCACCGTAGGCATCGGCAAAACCGATGAAGCCGGCCGTTTTGGCACCCGCCGCCACCATGTGCTGGACGATGGCCAGCGCCATCATGATGTCGTTCTGCGGAGTCTTGAAAACCCAGCGCTTCTTGGCGTCGACCGGCTCGACGATGCGGGCCGAAGCGGCCATTGAAATCATCGGTGTGCCGGACTCGGCCGCCGCGTCGATCATCGCCAGCGAGTTCGGCGTGGTGGTCGAACCGATGATGACGTCGACCTTGTGCTCGGTGATCAGCTTGCGCGTGTTGGCCACCGCTGACGTCGTATCTGACGCGTCGTCCAGCACGATGTAGTTGACCTTTTGCCCACCCATCGTGGTCGGCATCAGGCTCAAGGTGTTCTTCTCGGGAATGCCCAGCGAGGCCGCCGGGCCGGTGGCCGAGACGGTCACGCCGACATTGATATCGGCAAAAGCCTGGCCCAACAGCACAGCACTGGCAGCCAGCGCCAGCAGCGATTTTTTAGCAGTCTTAATGGTCATCATCGTTGTCTCCTTCGGGTTATATAAGAGTCGGCTCCGGCGGCAACTGCACGGCACCCAGACCCCCGAAGAATAGATCAGCCACCATCGGGGCCATTTCCTCGTAGGTCAGCGCGCCATCCGGCCGCAGCCAAGTGAAAGTCCAGTTGATCATGCCGAACAGCAGCATGGTCAGCGGTTTGTGCAGCCGTGCATCCTGCAGTTCCGGCCGCACCGCCGCCACCGCCTCGGCAAAGGCGGCCACCACTTGGCGCTCGATCACCAGCAAGCGCTGCTGGTCGTCGTCGTTGAGGAACTTGACGTCCTCGGTCAGCACGCGGTGCTGGTTCTGCGCCTGGCCGTAGCTCTGCACAAAGCGGGCAATCAGCGCACGCAAATGGGCCTCGGGGGCCAGCGCTTGCGCCCTTACCTCTTGCACCAGCAGGGCCAGCCCTTGCACATGGGTTTCGCAGATCTGCACCAGCAGCTCGTGTTTGTCCCGCACATAGTGATAGAGCGTTGGCTTGGAGACCTGACAGGCCAGCGCCACCTCGTTCATCGAGGTGCCGGGATAGCCTTTCTGAGCAAACAGGGTGGCCGCAGCGCTGAGGATTTCCTCTCGCTGCGATTCGAAACCGGGCGCACGTCCTCTGGCCATGTGAGTTTTTTGAGCTTGGGGCTCGTGATCAGCGTTCGTCGAAAGAAATCACCACGCGCGGCGTCAGCGCATGGGCTTGGCAGCTGAGAATGAAACCGGCGGCAAGCTCGGCCTTGTCGAGCGCAAAGTTCTTGTCCATGCGTACCTCGCCCTCGATCAGCTTGCAGCGGCAAGTGGAGCACACGCCGCTCTTGCACGAGAACGGCACGTCCATGCCGGCGCGGGCGGCGGCGTCCAGAAGGCTGGCGTCGGTCTTGGCGAACTCGATCTCGCGGCTGATGCCGTCGCGAATCACCACCACGCGGGCGCTGTCGGCGTCACCGGCCAGCACCTTGTGCGGCGCAGGTTTGCCAGTCTGCATTTCCAGCGTGCCAAAGCGCTCGACGTGGATGCGCTCTTCCGGCACGCCAGCGGCTAGCAAGGCGGCTTCGGCTTCGTCATTGACCTCGAACGGGCCGCAGACAAAGACCTGGTCGATGCTGGCGGCCGGCACCAACAGCTTCAAGAACTCGCCCATCTTGTGGCGATCCAGCCGCCCGGCCAGCAGCGGCGCGTCGACCAGCTCGCGGGAGAACACGTTGTGCAGCGACAAGCGCGTCATGTAGCGGTTCTTCAGGTCCTCGATTTCTTCCTTGAACATCGTCGAGGCTTGGCTGCGGTTGGCATAGATCAGCGTGAAGCGGCTGTGCGGCTCGCGCGCCAACGCCGTCTTCATGATGGACAAAATCGGCGTGATGCCGGACCCGGCGGCGATGCCGAGGTAATGGTGAGCAACAGGCCGAGCGTCCTGCCCAGCTTCAGGCGCGGCGCTGGCCGCATCGGTCGGCAGCGAAAACCGGCCCTGCGGCGGATAGGACTCGATCACATCGCCGGCCTTCAGCGCGCGGTTGACCCAGGTGGAGAAGACGCCGCCATCGACCCGCCGCACGCCGACGCGCAGTTCGCAGTCATCCACGCCAGCGCAGATCGAATATGAGCGGCGCAGGTCTTGGCCGTCCACCTCGTGGCGCAGGGTCAGGTATTGGCCGGGGGTGAAGCGAAAAGTCTCGGCCAGCTCGGGCGGCACGGCAAAACTGACGACCATTGCTTCGTCGGTGTCGGGAGTGACCGCACGCACGGTCAGGGGGTGGAAGTGCAAGCTCATGGCAGCGCAAGCCTCGATCAAATCGGTTTGAAATATTCGAACGGTTCGGCGCAGGCGAGGCAGCGGTAAAGCGCCTTGCACGCGGTCGAGCCGAAGGCCGAGAGCTTCTCGGTGTGGTCCGAGCCGCAGCGCGGGCAGGCCAGCTGGGTCAGTGCCGCGCGGTGCACCAAGCGGATCGGTCGGCTTTCGCCACCGGCCAGCGGCCCGGCCGCACCGGGCGGGGCAATGCCGTAGGCGCGCAGCTTTTCGCGGCCTTCGGCGCTGATCCAGTCGGTGGTCCAGGCCGGTGCGCGCTGCAAAACGATCTGCACGTCGCCAAAAGCCGCCAAGGCCGCCCGCACATCGTCTTGAATCAGCTCGGTGGCGGGGCAGCCGGAATAGGTCGGCGTCAGCACCACCTCCAGCCCACCCGCCGTCTCGCGCAGACCGCGCACGATGCCCAACTCACAGAGCGAGATGACCGGCACTTCCGGGTCGGGGATCTGCCGCAGCACTTCCCAGGCGGCGTCCAGCCGACCGCAGGTGTTGGCGATCGTCCCGGCGGCAGCTTCGGGGCTGGAACTGGGACTAGAGCTGGAGTTCACCACTGCCCCCCGGGGAAGGCGCGCTGCAGGTATTGCAACTCGGCCAGCAAATGCCCCATGTGCTCGCTGTGGATGCCGACGCGGCCGCTGCTGACGTAGGCGCTGGTCTTGGGCACGGCCAGGCCGGCGTCCGTCAGCACTTCGCTCATTTGCGCTTGCCAGTCCAGCTTCAGCTCGGACCAAGCCGGGCCCAAGCCCATCGCCACGGCTGCGGCGTCCACCGCATCGGCCTCGAACAGCTCGTTGCAATAGGGCCAGATCGTGCTCAGCGCTGCGCGCATGCGGGCGGCGGAATCGGGCGTGCCGTCGCCCAGGCGCACGACCCAATCGGCCGAGTGCTGCTGGTGATAGGCCGACTCCTTGACCGCCTTGGCCGCAATGGCCGCCACCTCGGCGTCGCTGGACAGCTGCAAGCGCTTCCACAGCAGCAGCATCCAAGTGGACACGGCCAGATTGCGCAATTGCGTCAGGGCAAAGTCACCCGGCCGGCCGGGGCCGTTGGGCAATTCCATCAGCACCGGGTTCAGGTATTGACGCTCGTCACGCAAAAAGGCCAGTTGGTCTTCGTCGTGGCCTTGACCGTCCAGCTTGGCCGCGTGGGTCAGCAGCGCGCGCGCCTGCCCGATCAGGTCGAGCGCCATATTGGCCAGCGCCAGCTCTTCCTCCAGCACCGGCGCGTGGCCGCACCATTCACCCAGCCGTTGCGACAAGATCAGGCAGCCATCGGCCAAACGCAGCAGGTATTGCACGGCCGGCGCGCTGCCGACCTTGATTGAGTTTTGCGACATGACGGGGGTTAGTCTGAATTACATGTGGTTGATGGCGTCGGGCAGCTCGTAAAAGGTCGGGTGGCGGTACACCTTGTCCTCCGACGGGTCGAAATACATGCCCTTCTCGCCCGGATCAGATGCGGTGATCTGGTTCGACGGCACGACCCAGATGCTGCAACCTTCTTGGCGGCGGGTGTAGACCTCGCGCGCCATTTGCACCGCCAGCTTGGCATCGGGCGCATGCAGGCTGCCGCAATGCTTGTGATCCAGCCCCGCCTCGCTGCGGATGAACACTTCCCACAACGGCCATTCCTGGGCGACTGCGGGATTGATGGTTGGAGTTTGACTGTCAGTCATCAGAGTTCCTTGTTCAACTTCAAGCCGCTACGGCCTGCTGCGTTTGCTTTTTGGCATGCGCCATCGCCGCATCGCGCACCCAAGCGCCGTCGTCCCAGGCCTTGACCCGCATCGCCAAGCGCTCGCGATTGCAAGGGCCGTCACCGCCGACGACGCGCCAGAACTCCGACCAGTCGATGGCTCCGAAGTCATGCTCGCCGCGCTCGACGTTCCACTTCAAGTCCGGGTCGGGCAGCGTGATGCCAAGCAGCTCGGCCTGCGGCACGGTGGCGTCGACAAACTTCTGGCGCAGGTCGTCGTTGGAGATGCGCTTGATGCCCCAGCGCATCGACTGCTCGGAGTTCGGGGAATCGGCATCGGCCGGGCCGAACATCATCAGCGACGGCCACCACCAGCGGTTCACCGCGTCCTGCACCATCTCTTTTTGGGCGGCCGTGCCGTCCCGCATCATCACCAGCAGCGACTCATAACCCTGGCGCTGATGGAAGCTTTCCTCCCGGCAGACGCGGATCATCGCGCGGGCGTACGGCGCATAGGAGCAGCGGCACAGCGGCACCTGGTTCATGATCGCCGCGCCGTCCACCAGCCAGCCGATCACGCCGATGTCGGCCCAGCTGAGCGTCGGGTAGTTGAAGATCGAGCTGTACTTGGCCTTGCCCGAATGCAGGGCCGCCACCATTTGGTCGCGGCTGGTGCCCAGCGTTTCGGCGGCGGCGTACAGATACAGGCCGTGGCCGCCCTCGTCTTGCACCTTGGCCAGCAAGATCGCCTTGCGCTTCAGCGTCGGCGCGCGGCTGATCCAGTTGCCCTCGGGCAGCATGCCGACGATTTCCGAATGCGCATGCTGGCTGATCTGGCGCACCAGCGTCTTGCGGTAATGCTCGGGCATCCAGTCCTTGGCCTCGATGAAGTCGCCTGCGGCGATGCGGGCCTCGAAGGCTTCCTCGCGCTGCGCTTCCTCGGCACTCTTGATTTTTGCGCCCGTCTCTTGCGGGCCAACGCTCATTGCTTGGGTATACATGCTCTGACTCCTGCTTTGGCCCGCTTCAGCGCGGACGTTGGTCAATGACGCGACGGGCCTTGCCCACCAGCGTGCGTTCAATCGATTCGGGCGCGCCGACGCTGACCCGGGTGGACACGCCCACCAGCGTCTTGATCCGGTGCTGCAGCGACTTGGCAATCGCCGCCACGGCGCTTGGGTCCATGCCGGCAGTGCCCGGTTGCAACTCGCAGCGCACCTCGACAGCGTCCAGCAGACCGTCGCGCGACACCACGATCTGATACTGGCCCGACAGCAGCTCCTCCTGCAGCACCAGCTCCTCGATCTGGGTCGGGAACATATTGACGCCCCGGATGATCAGCATGTCGTCGCTGCGGCCGACGATCTTGCCCATGCGCCGCATGCTGCGCGAGGTGGGCGGCAGCAGCCGGGTCAGGTCGCGGGTGCGGTAGCGGATGATGGGCAGCGCCTCCTTGGCCAGCGAGGTGAACACCAGCTCGCCTTCAGAGCCGTCCGGCAGCACCGCGCCGGTCTCGGGGTCGATGGTTTCGGGGTAGAAGTAATCCTCCCAAATCACCGGGCCGTCCTTGCTTTCGATGCATTCGCAAGCCACGCCCGGCCCCATCACCTCGGACAAGCCGTAAATGTCCACCGCATCCAGCCCGGCCTTGACTTCAATCTCGCGCCGCATCGCCTCGGTCCAAGGCTCCGCCCCGAATACGCCCACCTTCAACGACGAGGCCGCTGCGTCCAGCCCCTGACGGGCGAATTCTTCGATGATCACCTGCATATAGCTGGGCGTGACCATGATGACGCTGGGCTTGAAGTCCTGAATCAGTTGCACCTGCTTTTCGGTCTGCCCGCCCGACATCGGAATCACCGTGCAGCCGAGCCGCTCGGCACCGTAATGCGCGCCCAGCCCGCCGGTGAACAGGCCGTAACCGTAGGCGATGTGGACCATGTCGCCGGCCCGCGTGCCGGCCGCCCGCAGCGAGCGCGCGACCAAGTTGGCCCAGGTGTCGATGTCGCCGGCCGTGTAGCCCACCACCGTCGGCTTGCCGGTCGTGCCCGAGGACGCGTGGATGCGCGACACCTGTTCACGCGGCACGGCGAACATGCCGAACGGGTAGTTGTCGCGCAGGTCCTTCTTGGTCGTGAACGGGAACTTGGCCAGGTCGGCCAACGTCTTCAGGTCGGCCGGATGCACCCCTGCCGCTTCGAAAGACTGGCGGTAATGCGGCACGTTGTCGTAGGCATGCTGCAAGCTCCAGCGCAAGCGCTGAAGCTGCAAGGCCTGCAATTCATCGCGGCTGGCGCGCTCAATCGGCTCAAGATCGCCCGGGGCGGGAGTTTTCACTGGCATGACGGGTTCATCCTTGCGTCGGTTAAACAGAATCAGCGGAATCAACAGAATCGGGCCGGGGCTGTGCTGGCTGCAATACCGATCTGCCCTTCAGCCGGTACGAGCGGCCCCGGAACACGGCCACCAATTCATCGCGCTGATTTTTCACGCTGATGTCGTACACGCCGGTGCGCCCGGTCAATGACACCTCGACGGCCGCCGCGCTCAAGCGGTCACCCAAGCGCGCCGGGGCCACGATGTCGATGGCAAAGCCCGAGGCCACCGTCAAGGCATCGCGCGAATTGCAGGCAAACGCGAAGGCCGAGTCCGCCAGCGTGGCGATCATGCCGCCGTGGCAGATCTCAAAACCGTTCAGCATGTCGGCCCGCACCGTCATCGCCAACGTGGCCGTGCCGGGCGCAATGGCGATCACTTCCAAGCCCAGCGCCTGGCTGGCGCGGTCGCTGGCGAACATCGCATCGCGCACCGCTTCGGCAGTTTGTTGTGGAGTCATCATCAAGCAGCTATCAGCGATCAGTGAATTTCGGGGCGCGCTTTTGCAGGAAGGCGGCCGCCCCCTCCTGGTAATCGGCGGCAAAACCGAGCCGGCTTTGCATCGCGGATTCCAGCTTCAGCGCCTCGTCATAGTCCATCCGGCCGGCGGCGTCGAAGGCCAAGCGCGTTTGCGCCATCGCCCGCACCGGCAGCGCACTGATGCGTTGCGCCAGCGCCTGCGCTTCTGTCGCCAGGTCGGCGTCCGGCACGCAGCGGTAGATCAAACCCATCGACTGAGCCTCGGCGGCCGGCAGCTTTTCGGCCAGCAGCGCCAGTTGCAGCGCCCGGGCGCGGCCGACCAAGCGCGGCAGCAACCAGGTGCCGCCGCAATCGGGAAGCAAGCCGATTTTCGAAAATGCTTGAATAAAGTTGGCCGATTGACCGGCCAGTACCAAGTCGCAACCGAGCGCGAAGTTGGCCCCCGCTCCGGCCGCCACGCCGTTGACGGCAGCGATCACCGGCACCGGCATCGAACGCACACGCTGGGCCAGCGGGATGTAGTAGCCGTCCAGCAGGTGGCCGATGTCCTTGGGCAGGTCGCCGGCCTCCATGCTGGGCTTGACCAGCGGGTCGGATAAATCCTGACCGGCACAGAAGCCGCGCCCGGCACCGGTGATGACGACGCAGCGCACGCTGTCGTCCGCTGCGGCGGCGTCCAGCGCGTTGCGCAACTGCATCAGCATCGCGGTGGTGAAGGCATTCAGTGCGGCCGGACGGTTCAACGTCAGCGTGCAGACAGCGCCGTCCTGGGACGTCAAAATTTGCGATTCAAGCATGGCAGCCTCATCAGTTTCACGCGTTCATCTCAGGCCGGACGAGCAGCAAACACTCTTGACCGACCGGTCGGTAGATCGTAATGGCCGCTTTGATTTAGCGCAAGCTCAACAACCCTGGTGCAAACCCTGAAGCCGAATTGACCGCTCACATGGCCTTGACTGACGAAGCCGATCGCCGCCCGCAGGCCAGGCATCGCTCACCCAGCGGGCACAATACTGGCCATGGCAGAACGAGTGATTCCTATTACCGACCTCAGGCAGCACGCCCCCTCGCTGCTGGCGGGCGCAGCGGTGCCGGCACCGAGCGGCTTGTTGAGCGATGCGCTGGGGCGGCCCTTGCGCGACTTGCGCATCTCGGTCACCGACCGCTGCAACTTCCGCTGCAGCTATTGCATGCCCAAGCAGGTGTTCGACAAGCACTATGAATTCTTGCCCCACGCCGAGTTGCTCAGCTTCGAGGAAATCACCCGACTGACCCGCGTCTTTGTGGCCCACGGCGTGCAGAAGATTCGCCTCACCGGCGGCGAGCCGCTGCTGCGCCGCCACCTCGAAGCCTTGATTGCCATGCTGGCCGAGATCCGCACGCCGACCGGCGCGGCGCTGGACCTGACCCTGACCACCAACGGCTCGCTGCTGGCGCGCAAGGCGCAAGCGCTGAAGGACGCCGGCTTGCAGCGTGTGACGGTCAGCCTGGACGGGCTGGACGACGCGGTGTTCAAGCGCATGAACGATGTGGACTTCCCGGTCGCCGATGTGTTGGCCGGCATCGAAGCAGCGCGGGCGGTGGGCCTGGGGCCGATCAAAGTCAATATGGTGGTCAAGCGCGGCACCAATGACGACCAGATTTTGCCGATGGCCCGGCACTTCCGCGGCAGCGGCGTGACGCTTCGCTTCATCGAATACATGGATGTGGGCGCCACCAACGGCTGGCGCATGGACGAGGTGATGCCCTCGGCGGCTGTGCTGGCGCGGCTGCGCGAGGAGTTCGTGCTGACGCCGCTGAGCCCCTCGGTGACCGGTGAAACCGCCGAGCGCTGGGGCTATGCGGACGAGAACGGCCAGCCGCAGGGCGAAATAGGCCTGATCTCCAGCGTCACGCAAGCTTTTTGCGGTGATTGCAACCGCGCCCGCTTGTCCACCGAAGGCAAGCTCTACACCTGCTTGTTCGCCCATCGCGGCCACGACTTGCGCGGCTTGCTGCGCCCCGGTGCAGACAGCGCCGGTCAAGCGCTGACGATCAGCGACGAGCAGTTGCAAGACGCGATTGCCCGGCTCTGGGGCGGGCGCGCCGACCGTTATTCCCAGCTGCGCGCGACCAACGCGCTGCCGCTGCCGGACGGCGAACGCCGCGTTGAAATGCACTACATCGGCGGTTGATAGCGATGACCGCTGCGGTTCCACCCGTGACGGCCGCTTGCGCTGAAACCAGACCTTCCATGAACCGCTTATTGACACCCAGCAAGGCCGAAACCGATCTGTTGCCGCCGTTCGACGGCTTGCCGCTGGAGCGCATTTTTGTCCCCAACAGCAGCAGCAAGTTCGCAGCAGCGGCGGAGGAAATCATGGCGGCCGGCGTGGTCGGCTTCGACACCGAATCGAAGCCGACTTTTTTGAAAGCCGAGGTCAGCGAGGGGCCGCACATCGTGCAATTCGCGCTGCCCGACAAGGCCTTCATCTTCCAGCTCCACCATGGTGGCTGCCACGCGCTGCTGATCGAGTTGCTGCGCTCGCCAGCGCTGCTGAAGGTCGGCTTCGGGCTGGAGTCTGATCAAGGCCAGATCCAGCAAAAGCTAGGGCTACGCATGGGTGCCGTGCTGGATTTGAACCGGCTGTTCCGCCAGGACGGCTATGCCACCTCCACCGGCGTGCGGGCGGCGGTAGGCATCGTGTTCCAGCAGAAGTTCCAGAAATCCAAAAAGGTCACCACCTCCAACTGGGCCGTGCAGCAATTGACGGCGCGGCAACTGCTGTATGCCGCCAACGACGCCTACGCGGCGCTGCGCGTGCTGATGGCGATGAACCGGCCCCAGGCCGAGCTGCCGATCGTCGGCATAACCGACACCTTCGACACAGCCGCAACGGCAAGCAACACGCAAGGCTGAACCGATGACACCTCAAGCAACATCCCTGGCCGAAATCGCCTCCTGCCTGGCCGGCTACGACCCGCAAAGCCTGCGCGTGGATTTGGCGCAAGACTTCATCGCGCAGATGCTGCCGCGCCCGCAACAGCAAGAGCGGCTGCCGCTGCGCCAAGCCCTCGGCCGGGTGCTGGCCGCCGACATCATTTCCACCCTGCAAGTGCCGGCCGCCGACAACTCGGCGATGGACGGCTACGCCCTGCGCGCCAGCGATTTGCAGGCTGGTCAAGAGACCCGGCTGACTCTTGCCGGCACCAGCCTGGCCGGCAGCGCGCCACGGGCCGAACTGGCGGCAGGCGAATGCCAACGCATCATGACCGGTGCGCTGATGCCGCCGGGGCTGGACACCGTCGTGCCGCAGGAATTCACCCGGCTGGAGCGGGCTGATCAAGCGGGCCAAGCGGATCAGGGCGACATCGTCGTCATTCCGCCCGGCTTGCTGCGCGCCGGCGACAACCGCCGCTTGGCCGGTGAAGACTTGGCGCTGGGCAGCCTGGCCTTGAGCGCCGGCCGGGTCTTGCGGCCGGCTGACTTGGGGCTGCTGGCCTCGCTGGGCCAGGCCGAGGTGGCGGTGTGGCGGCGCTTGCGGGTGGCGGTGCTGTCGACCGGCGACGAGTTGCGGGCCGTGGGTGAGCCGCTGCCGCCGGGCTGCGTCTACGACAGCAACCGCTACACGATGTGCGCGATGCTCGAGCGTTTGGGCGTCGAGGTGCTGGACTTGGGCCTGGTGCGCGACGACCCGGCCGCGCTGCGCGAAGCGTTCGGCCGCGCCGCCAGCTTGGCCGACGCGGTGATCAGCAGCGGCGGCGTCAGCGTCGGCGAGGCCGACCACACCAAACGCGTGATGGCCGAACTGGGCGAGGTGATGTTCTGGCGCATCGCCATGCGGCCCGGCCGGCCGATGGCCGTCGGGCGGATTCAAGGCGAAGGCCACACCGCCATGCTGTTCGGCCTGCCCGGCAACCCGGTGGCGGTGATGGTGACCTTTTACGCCTTTGTGCGCGATGCGCTGCTGGCCATGAGTGGCGCCAGCGCCGCGCCACTGCTGATGTTGCGCGCCGCCACCACCCGCGCGTTGCGCAAAAAGGCCGGCCGCACCGAATACCAGCGCGGCTTTGTCAGCCGCGCGCCCGACGGCAGCTGGCAGGTCGAGATCGGCGGCAACCAGGGCTCGGGCGTGTTGTCCAGCATGAGCCAAGCCAACGGCCTGGTGGTGCTGAGTCACGAGCAGGGCGATGTGGCCGCTGGGGAACAGGTTGATGTGCTGCCGTTCGATGGTTTGATCTAGGCCCAGTCAACGCCAAGCCAGCGCACCGCAGCAGCCTGGCGGCAAAGCCAACGTCTGAACATCACAAGCGCTCAACTGCAAGGCCAGGCCCGGCGTCCACTCGGTCAGCCCCAAGCCCAAACACTTCAAGCGCGCCTCCCAAACGACCCAGGCTTGCGCAAACGCGGTGGCTCGTTCAACCGGCGCTGTGCGATGCAGCGCTGCGGCAGCGTGCGGGCCGAGGTAGTCGAGCGCTACCTGCTCCCAACCGGGCGGCAGCGCGGCCTCCACCGCCATCACGTCCACGCCCACCGCACCCTTGGTGCTGATGGCTGCCACGCTGAAACCGGCCATGTGGCTGATGGACGCAAACAGCGGCGCTGTGCCCGGCACCTGCAGCTGAATCGCTTGGCCCGGGCGCGATGTCAGCGTCACAGAAGCCATCGGTCGATTGAAGAACGCGGCCAACGTCTCTCTCAAGGCTTGGCGGATCGCCTCTCTGGCCTCGGCGCGGCTGGCGGTCAGTGGTG
>CANFYD010000013.1 GCA_947450745.1 Burkholderiales bacterium | reverse complement strand
CGTCAGCCAATCGTTGCAGATCGAGGAGTTGTCGCGCCGCTTGGTGCAGTCGCAAGAGGACGCTCGACGGCGCTTCTCACGCGAGTTGCACGACCGCACCAGCCCCAACCTGGCGGCCCTGCGCATCAATCTGGACATGATCACCGAGGCCACGCCGTCGCAGCGTGCGACCCAGGAGTTCGCCGACCGCATCGAAGACACCCGAGCACTGATTCTCGACACTACTTTGAGCGTGCGTGAAATCTGCGCCGAGCTCTATCCGCCAGCGCTGGAGGCGGACGGCCTGCTCGGTGTGTTGCAAAGCTATGCCCAACCGTTCAGCAAGCGTACCGGCCTGCAAGTGCAAATCCAATGCCCGCACGGCGATTTGCGGCTGGCACCGGATTTGGAGTTGGCACTGTTTCGCATCGTCCAAGAGGCGCTGACCAATTGCGCCAAACATGCCAACGCCACGCACGTGACGGTGCGGCTGCAACTGGATTCAAAGCCCAAGCTGCTGTCGGTGTTGGACGACGGCGACGGTTTCGAGCTGGACCCGATTGCCGGCAGTCGCTCAGTGCGCGGCCAGGGCTTGCGCAATATGAAGGAAACTGCCGAGTTCGTCGGCGGCCGCTTCACGCTGGAGTCTGTGCCCGGACGCGGGACGCGAGTTTTTGTTGAAATTTGAGCGTCGACAATTAATTAAGATGAATTAAGTTACATGCTCTGTGCCTAGTTTGATGGCGCCGGTGCATCGGCGCATCGCTTGCTCGAACGCAGCGGGCAACCCGACCTCGGCTCATGCCTCCCCACCCCTTGAAAGCCTTTTTACCCATGAAAACACGCATCCTGCTGGCCGATGATCACCAAATGTTCCGGGAAGCGCTGCGTAATCTGCTCAATGCCCAACCGGGGCTGGAAGTGGTGGGGCAGACCGGTGACGGCTCGGCCGTGCTGGACTTGGCGCAAGCCACCGCGCCCCATGTGGTCTGCATGGACATCAATATGCCGGGCATGAACGGCATTGAGGTGACCCGCTCGCTGCTCGCCAAAATGCCCCAGGTCAAGGTGGTGGCGCTGTCGGCCTACTCGGAGCGGCGCTATGTGCTGGATATCCTGGGTGTGGGCGCGCGCGGTTTTGTCACCAAGGTCGAAGCGAGCGACGAATTGCTGCGCGCCATCAACGCCGTCATGCATGGCCGCACCTATTTGTGCCCCGACTCGTCCGGCGTGGTGACAGTCGCTTTGCTGAGCCAGCCCGAGGCCCGCGCGGCCGCCGTGCTGGGGCCGCGCGAGCGGCAGGTGCTGCGGCTGGTGGCGGGCGGTTACACCTCGAACCAGATTGCCGAGCAACTGCTGATCGCCACCTCCACGGTGGAAGTGCACCGCCGCAACATCATGCGCAAGCTTGATCGGCACAGCGTGGCCGAGCTGACGCGCTACGTGGTCAACCACGAGCGTGGCGACCGCGAATCCGAGCTTTTCATGACACAAGTCACGCCAGACCAATAAATCTTCATCTAACTACCTATTTACAGGTAGTCCGCTACCCGTTTCCGAGAATGGTCGCTTTGCGCCCATCTCCTTAGAGTGCGGCATGCCGGAGTTTCTTCCGGTTTCGCAGTCCGCAGCGCCCGAAGGCTACGGCGGCCCACACACTCGAAGGGAGCGCAAATGGCGCTGATCAAGAAGTTATCCAACGCTCCAGTAGCCCACACAGCTGAAGCATCCAAGCCCAACGCTGCCGTCGCACGCGACGCTGAGGTGCAGCGCAAACGGGCTCGCACGCTGGGCAAACAGCAGCAAGCGGCCGAGCGCATTGCCGCCGCCAGTGGGCAGCTGTCGTCCGGCATCAACGAGGCGGCAGCAGCCGCCGAGCAGTTGAAGAGCGCGGCCGATCAGATCGCCAGCGGTGCTGAGGTGGCTTCCGGCGCGGCGCAAGAGTCGATGGCGGCCTTCAAGCAGGTCATTTCGGCCATCGCGCTACAACTCCAGAACGCCGATATCAGCCAAACCAAGGCCGAGGTGTCGCAGACGCTGGTGGCCAAAACAGCGGGCGACATCGCTAACTTGATCACCAATGTCGCGGTGGCCGGTCAGCGTCAGATCGCTTCGGTCGCGATGGTGGTGGAGCTGGAAAAGCAGGCCGCCAACATCGGCGACATCGTCAAGGCGGTGGCGCGGATTGCCGACCAGACCAATTTGCTGGCGCTGAACGCCGCCATCGAAGCGGCCCGGGCCGGCAAGCACGGCAAGGGTTTTGCGGTGGTCGCCGACGAAGTGCGTACGCTGGCTGAAACCTCGGAGAAAAGTGCCAAGCAGATCCAAGATCTGGTCGGGCAAATTCAAGTCGATGTGAAGGCGATTGCCGACGGCATCAACGGCTCGGCCAAGGCGATCGAGGGTGAAGTCGAAAAAGGCAAGGTCATCACGGTGCAGCTGGAATTGATCCGTACCGATGTCATCGAAGTGGTGCGCGGTATCACCGAGATTGCTTCCGGTGCCAAGCAGTCCGACGCCGCCGCCAATCAGGCGCTGAAGGGCTCGGAGGAAATTGCCGCTGCTGCGGTCGAGCAATCGGCCGCTGCCGAAGAAACCGCCAAAACGGTGCAGGAACAAGCGCAAGCGCTGGCCGAATGCGAGCAAGCCACGCAGGCAATGTCCGAGCTGGCCGAGGACTTGAAGAACTCTACCGACGTGGCCAAGAGCGCCGAGGAAGTGGCGTCCTCCGCCGAGGAATTGTCGTCTGCCGTGCAAGAGATCAACCGGGCCAGTGCGCAGATCATGTCGGCCATCGAACAGATTCGCAAAGGCTCGCAGACCGCTGCCGCCGCTTGCGAGCAGTCGTCGGCTGCCGTCAACCAGATTGAGAAGGGTGTGGAAGTGGCCCAGCAGCGCGCCACGGACGGCGGCCAGAAAGTCAAGAATGTGCTCGGCACGCTGGCGGTCAACAAGGTCTCGGTCGATGAGTTGATCAACGGCATCACCGCCTCGGTGCGCGGCACGCAAGACAGCATCAAGCAAGTCAAAGACCTGGAGCAGGTGTCGCGGCGCATCAACAAGATCGTCGAGGCCATCACCACCGTGTCGATCCAGACCAATATGCTGGCGGTCAACGGCTCGATCGAGGCAGCGCGCGCCGGCGAGTTCGGCAAGGGTTTTGTCGTGGTGTCCACCGACATCCGCAACCTGGCCCGCGACTCGGCCGAAAACGCCGACCGCATCAAGGACCTGGTCAAGGCGGTGCAAGACCAGATCGCCATGGTCAGCACCGACCTGGAGGACATCGTCAAGTCCGCCATCAACGAGGTGGCGCAAGCGAAGACCTCGACCGCCAATCTGGTCCAGATCGAGTCTGACATCCTGGTGGTGGAAACAGGCACGCGGGAAATTTTGGCGGCTTCGATGGAAATTGCGTCGGCCATTGGGCAGGCCAAGAAGGGCATCGAGCAAATCTCCTCGGCCGCGCAGCAAGCGGACAAGGCCGCCACGGAGGCCGCAGGTGCCGCCACTCAGCAAGCCAAGGGCGCGGAAGAGTTGGCCTCCGCCATCGAGGAGATCTCATCCCTTGCCGACGAGCTGCAAAGCGCGGCTTAAAAGGAGGCCATCATGACGACTTCAACCAGTGACCTTCGCGGTGAAACGCGTGTGGAGCCGGCCCAATCCGGCGAGGGCAGCCAAGCAGAGCTGGGCTCGGAAACCCGTCAGTTCGTCACCTTCATCACCGGTGGTGAGGTCTTCGCGGTCGACATGGCACCGGTGCAGGAAATCATTCGCCTGCCTGACGTTGTTCGAGTGCCGCTGGCGCCGAGTACGCTGGAAGGCTTGGCCAACCTGCGCGGCAAGGTGTTGCCCATCATCTCCTTGCGCCGCATGTTCGGTTTTCCAGAGCAAGAGGCCGACGACGCGACACGCGCAGTGATTGTGGATGTCGGTCAGCCGCTCGGTTTCGTGGTGGACCGGGTTGCCAGTGTGGTGGGCGTGGAGCCCAGTCAGATCGAGGATGTCGGGGCTATTCGTGGTGCAGTCGATACCGACTTGCTCAGCGGCATCATCAAGGGCGTCGGCGGCCACGCGATGATCATGGTGCTCGACTTCGAGAAGCTGATCCAGCGTGAATTTGCGCAGATCGCCAACGTTGCCAAGCAGGCTGGCCTGGGCGGCAACGTCTCGCTCGGCGGCACCGAGCCTGACGCCGATGAGGACGACAACAGCGACGAGCTGCAGTTGGTCAGCTTCAACGTGGCCGAGCAGGAATACGCCATCGCCATCGAGGACGTGCAGGAAATCGTGCAAGTGCCCGAGACCATCATCCACGTGCCGCATTCGCAAGCCCATGTGCTGGGCGTGATGGACCTGCGCAGCCGCTTGCTGCCGCTGGTCAGCTTGCGCCGCATGTTCGGTCTGCCCGAACAAGCGCTGGACGAGAAGAGCCGCATCGTCGTGCTGGCGCTGGGCAGCGCCTCGGTCGGCGTGGCGGTGGACGGCGTCAGCGAGGTGCTGCGGGTGGCCAAGACCTGCGTCGATGCGATGCCGGCCCTGTTGGCCAAGGACGGCAACCTGTCCGACATCGCCGAGATCTGCCGTCTCGACGACGGCAAACGGCTGGTCTCCATCATCACCGTGCGCAATCTGTTCAACCATTCCGCCATCAAGGAGGCCTTGAACACCGTGAACGACAGCAAGCGTGAAGCGAGCGAGCAAAGCGGCGACCTCGACGACAACCTGGACGACGACGAACAGGTGGTGATCTTCCATCTGGACAAGGAAGAGTTCGGTGTGCCCATCCACAGCGTGCAAGAAATTGTCCGCGTCCCGGATGAGCTGATCCATGTGCCCAAGGCACCGTCCTTCGTCGAAGGCGTGATCAATCTGCGCGGCTCGGTGCTGCCGGTCATCGACCTGCGCGTGCGCCTGGGGCTGACTCGGGTGGAGCGTTCGGACCGCCAACGCATCATGGTGTTCTTGATCGCCGAGGTGCGCACCGGCTTCATCGTCGATCAAGTCACCGAGGTGCTGAAGATACCCAAGGCCGCGATCGAACCGGCGCCGCAACTGTCCAGCCAGCGTGGCAAGTTGTTGGCCCGCATGGCCAATATGGAAAAGCAAAAGCGCATGGTGCAGTTGCTGGAGCCCGCCTACCTGATCGAGGGCGAGGAACTGGTGAATTTGGCCGCCGTGCGGGCTTGAGGGGAAGGGGAGTGACCTATGGTCAAGCTACTGATCGTTGACGACTCGGCGCTGATGCGGCGTCAGCTGACGCAGATTTTTGCGGACGCCGGCGACTTTGAAATCACCCAAGCCCGTAACGGCAGGGAGGCGGTGGAGCTGAACCGCAGCTTCCAGCCCGATGTCGTCACGCTTGATATCAATATGCCGGAGATGGACGGCCTGACCGCGCTGTCGCTGATCATGGCCGAGCGGCCGGTGGCGGTGGTGATGGTGTCGTCGCTGACCGAGCAAGGCGCGCTGGCCACGTTCGAGGCGCTCAACCTCGGCGCGGTGGACTACATCGTCAAGCCGGGCGGCACCATCTCACTGTCCATCGGCGAAATCACCGACGAGCTGGTCGGCAAGGTGCGCTCCGCCGCCGGGGCGCGGCTGAAGGGCAAGGTCACGGCCGTCACCGGGCTGGTGCAGCGCATGCGCGACGACCAGAAGCGCATCGCGTCACGCCCGCCGGCACCGCGCCGCAGCGGATCACAGGCAGCGGGCGGTGACGGCTTGGTCATCGTCGGCGTCTCCACCGGCGGGCCGCGCGCGCTGGAGGAGATCTTGCCGCTGCTGCCGAGCGACTTCCCGTGGCCGATTCTGGTCGCCCAGCACATGCCGGCGGCCTTCACCAAATCATTCGCCGACCGGCTCGACAAGGCCTGCGCCTTGCGGGTGATCGAGGCGTCTGGGCCGATGGCGGTCGAGCCGGGCACCGTCTACATCGCCAAGGGCAATGCCGACATGGTGGTGGCGCTGCGCGGCGAGCGGCTCACCGTCTTGCCCAAGCCCGAAAGCTCGCAACACCTCTGGCACCCGTCGGTGGAGCTGCTGGGCCGCTCGGTGCTGGAGCATTGCGAGCCGCAAAGCGTCATCGGCGTGATGCTGACCGGCATGGGCAACGACGGCGCGGACGCCTTCACGCAGATCAAGCAGCGCGGCGGCCGCACGATTGCCGAGTCGGAAGAGAGCGCGGTGGTGTTCGGCATGCCCAAGGAGTTGATAGACAAGCGCGGTGCCACCTTGGTGTTGCCGGTTGACAAAATTGCCGCCCAGCTGTGCAGCTGGACCGGCAGGTAAGGAGGAATCATGGCTTTGATCAAGAGAGAGGGCGGCGACTCCGGCGTGCACCGGGATCGCAAGGCCGCTCGCGAATGTCCAGACCTGCTCGTCAGCCTGTCTGACGACAGTGCCACCACCCGGCGCTGGGCCGCGCGTGACTTGGTGGACTGCCCGAACGTGGCGGCGGCGCTGGTGGCGCGGCTCAAAGTCGAGCCCGAGTTGTCGGTGCGCGAAGTCATCCTGACCACGCTGACCCAATTGGGTGATGCGGTGGCGGTGGCCGGCTTGGTCGATTGCCTGCGCAGCGAGGACGCGGCGCTGCGCAACGAGGCCATCGAGGCGATGAAGCAGCTGCCCGATGAAGTGGCACCGATCATGCGCGGCCTGCTCGGCGATGCCGATTCCGACGTGCGCATCTTCACCGTCAACGTGCTGGAGTCGCTGCGCCACCCGGATGTGGAGTCCTGGTTGATCGATGTGATCCGGCGCGACCCGCATGTGAACGTCTGTGCCACGGCGGTTGATTTGCTCAGCGAGGTCGGCACCAGTGCAGCGGTCGGCGCGCTGGACGCATTGAAAGTCCGCTTCCTCGACGAGCCCTACATCAATTTCGCAGCCAACTTGGCGCTGCGAAGCATTGCTGCGGAGTAACCATGGCCAGCCTCAAAGCCATCGAGATCACCGACGACGACTTCCAGAAGTTTCGGGAGTTCTTCTACCGAAAAACCGGCATCAACTTCGAGACCAACAAGCGCTACTTCGTCGACAAGCGCTTGGTCGAGCGGATTGAAGCGACCCAGAGCGGAGACTTCCGCAGCTACTTCGTCAAGCTGCGCTTCCAGGCTTCGGGTGAAGAAGTGCAGCAGTTGACCAATTTGATGACGGTCAACGAAACCTATTTCCTGCGCGAGGAATACCAGTTCGATTGCTTGGTCAAGTCCATCCTGCCCGAAATCACCCAGCGCAAGACCGATAGCGGCCCGATCCGCATCTGGTGCATCCCCTCGTCGTCGGGTGAAGAGCCGTACAGCGTGGCGCTGTATTTGATGGAGCGCTGGGCCGGCATCAGCAAATGGGACGTGGAGATCATCTCCTCGGACATCGACACCGGCATCCTGCACAAAGCCCGCGTGGGGCGTTACAGCGCGCGCTCGGTCCAGCATCTGCCCAAGGCTTGGCTGAACAAATACTTCAAGTCGGTTGGCGATGACTACCAGATCTGCGACGACCTGCGGCAAGCGGTCGAGTTCACCCGCGTCAACCTGGCCGAGCCAGCCGACACCCGGCCCTACCGCAATTTCGACGTGATCTTCTGCCGCAACTTGTTGATCTATTTCGACGACGTGTCGCGCAAGGCCGCTGCCGAAACCTTTTACGACGCGCTCAAGCCCGGCGGCTTTATTTGCCTGGGCCATTCCGAGTCGATGAGCCGCATCTCGTCCTTGTACAAGGTGCGCAAATTCCCTGAAGCCATCGTTTATCAAAAGTCCTTGGAGGCCCGATGAAACGCATCCTGATCGTTGATGACGCCGCGACCATTCGCATGTACTACCGCAGCATTCTTGAAGATGCGGGCTATGACGTGACCGAAGCGATCAATGGCGTCGAGGCGCTTGAAAAAGCGCTGCCCGAGCCGTTCGACCTCTACATCGTGGACGTCAACATGCCCAAGCTCGACGGCTACGGCTTTTTGCGCCAATTCCGCATCGAGGACGTGGCGCAAGCGCCGGCCATCATGGTCTCCACCGAAGCCGAAGAGCAAGACATGCTGGCCGCCTTTCTGGCCGGTGCCAACTGCTACTTGGCCAAACCGGTCAAGCCCGAGCAATTGCTGACCCATGTGCGGCTGCTGCTGGGAGAGCTGGGTCGATGAATCCCTTACTCGAACAGTTCTTGGCGGAGGCGCGCGAGTTTCTGCAGAGCATCGGTGAAGACCTGTTGCAACTTGAACAGTCGCCGCAAGACAGCGAGTTGCTGGTGTCGCTGTTCCGCAGTGTCCACACGCTGAAGGGCAACAGCGGGCTGTTCGAGTTTCCGGAGATGACGCGGGTCTTGCACGCCGGTGAAGACCTGATGGACGCGGTGCGCGACGGCCGCGTCGCGTTCAGCCAAGGGCTGGCCGATCAGTTGCTGGACGCGATGGATTTTGTCGCCGTGCTGTGCGATGAAATCGAGGCCGGGGGCCGCATCGAGGCGTCCCGCGCGGGCGATTCCGCCAAGTTGGCGGTGGCCTTGCGGGCGCTGATCAGCCAGACCCGAGCGGCCCTTCCGCAAGAGTTGGCCGAGGCGGTGTTCGACGCGGCTGAGGTGGCCGAGGCGCCGCCCGCCGCTTTCCCGCTGGCTCTGATCCCCGAGGCCACCCGCTTGGCTGCCTACCAGCGGGCGCAGGATGGCGACACGTTGTTCAGCGTCGTCTACCAGCCGCTCACCGAATGCTTTTTCCAGGGCGATGACCCGCTGTTTTCGGCTCGTCAGACGCCCGATCTGCTGTGGGCGCGGGTGCTGGCCCGCGAAGCTTGGCCAGCCCTGGCCGAGCTCGACGCCTACCGCTGCGTGCTTGATTTTCAATTGCTCAGCGCCGCCCCGCGCGCAGCGTTGGACGAGCATTACCGCTACGTGCCGGACCAGATCCGCATCACCGTCATCGACCCGCTGTGGCTGGTGATTCCGCAGGGCGACCCGAACGGCGGGCCGGTGTACGAAGATTTTGTCTCCGACGCTTTGCAGCATCTGGACGCCGGCCAACTGGTCGCGCTGCGCCAGGGTGCCGTCACCATGCTGCACTTGAGCAGCCCGGATCTCTGGCTGTCTTCGGCGCTGCGCTGGTTGCTGCTGTTGCTGGACAGCGAACCGCAGAACCTGATCGCCCTGCGCCGCTTGATCGAGTCGCTGCGCAGCCTGCAAGCCCCCGACTGGACGGTGGCCGCCGTGGCCCCAGCGCTTGCCCCAGCGCAGCCGACTCTGCTTGCTGCCGCAGTTGTGGTCGCAGCTTCAGTTGCTGCTCCAGTTGCGCTGACGGCCGAGACGGCCGCCGCAGCCGTGCCGGCACCGGCCAGTGCTCAGTCTGACGCGATGCGGATGATTTTTGGCGCGCAGCGGCAGATTTTGCAGCTGAAGGACCAACCGGCCTGGCTGGCCGGGCGCTTGCGTGCGGCCGCCCAGGTGTTCATCAATTGCAGCAAGTCCAGCGGCGACGCCGAGGCTCAGCCGCAGATCGAAGCGGCGCTGGCGCAAGCGCTGGAGCAAGCCAGCAGCGCCCCGCTGCTGGCTTGGTTGGCGGCCCACGAAGCCCGTGCGCAAGCGGCAGCAGCCGACGCCGAAGAAGCCGCCGCTGTCGCAGTGGCCGTCGCCGCCGCGTTGGCACCGCAGGCACTGACGATGTTTGAAGCGCCCGGCAGCCCCGACGGCGAGTGGGCTACTGAGGCTGCTGCTGCTGTTGCTGCGACCGCTTCATCCGACGACGCCCCCAAGTTCGGCCGCCGCGCGGACGATGCGGTGGCCAGCAGCACCGGGGCCAAGAGCTTGCGGGTCGATCAGGCCAAGATCGACCGGCTGATGAATTTGATTGGCGAGATGGTGGTGTCCAAGAACGCGCTGCCCTACCTCGCCCAGCGCGCTGAGGAGCAGTTTGGCGTGCGCGAACTGGCGCGCGAGATCAAGGCGCAATACGCTGTGATCAACCGCATTGCCGAGGAAATGCAGGACGCCATCATGCAAGTGCGCATGTTGCCGGTGTCGTTCGTGTTCCAGCGTTTCCCGCGGCTGGTGCGCGACATCTCCCGCAAGCTCGCCAAGGAAGTGGAGCTGGTGCTGGAAGGCGAGGACACCGAGGCCGACAAGAACATCATCGAGTCGCTGGCCGACCCGCTGATCCACATCGTCCGCAACAGCCTCGACCACGGCCTAGAAACACCGGCCGTGCGCCGTGCGGCCGGCAAGCCCGCCGTCGGCCGCTTGACCATCCGGGCGCTGCAAGAGGGCGACCGGGTGCTGATCGACATCATCGACGACGGGCGCGGCATCGACCCCGCCGTCATCAAGCGCAAGGCCTACGAAAAAGGCCTGATCGACGAAGCCGTGCTGGAACGCATCAGCGACCGCGAAGCGATCAACCTGGTGTTTGCGGCCGGCTTCTCCACCGCCGACGTGGTGTCCGACCTGTCCGGCCGCGGTGTCGGTATGGACGTGGTGCGGACGGCGGTCGAAAAGGTCAACGGCAGCATCCTGCTGGAGAGCGAGGTCGGCAAGGGCACCCGGCTGCGCATCACGCTGCCGCTGTCGATGGCAGTCACGCAAGTGATGATCGTCGAATCGGACGGTCAGACCTTTGGCGTGCCGATGGACCATGTGGTGGAAACCGTGCGGGTGCCGCGCCTGGCGATCCGCCGCATCAAGCAAAGCCAGACCATCGTGCTGCGCGGCAGCATCGTGCCGCTGCGCAGCCTGAACACCTTGCTGGGCTTGAGCCATCCGCCACTCAGCAATGCCGATGACGAAATGGCGGTGATGGTGGCCCGGGTGGGCGGCGAGTCGGTCGGCTTGATCGTCGATGACTTCCGCGAAACCGCTGAAATCATCCAGAAACCGCTGAGCGGCGTGCTGGCCGGCCTGAGCGCCTATTCGGGCTCGGCCCTGATGGGCGACGGCTCGGTGCTGATGGTGCTCAACGTGCGGGAGATTGTCTGATGCCTATCGATTACAAGAAAAACCAAGTGGTGTTCAGCGGCATTGTCAGCGTCGATGACGCCGACAACCTGCTCGCTTGGCTGCAGAACAAGCCGTCGGCCAAGGTCGACCTGGCGACCTGCAGCCATTTGCATCCGGCCAATCTGCAAGTGCTGATGGCGGCTGATTGCCGCGTCAGCGCCTGGCCGGCGGATGCCGATCTGCGCGCCTGGCTGCAGACCGCTTTGAAATCGAAATAGAGGGAGATAGGAAAAATGGCCAAAACCATCATGATCGTCGACGACTCAGCCACCATGCTGATGAGCTTGCGCAACACGCTGGAGATCGGCGGCTTCAAGGTGCTGTCCGCCAGCGACGGCCAACTCGCCCTCGATCAGTTGACCAGCGGTGCCAAGCCGGACCTGATCATCACCGACATCAATATGCCCAATATGGGCGGCATCGAATTCATCGCCAAGGCTCGCGTGCTGTCCGGGTTCCGCTTCACGCCAATCTTGGTGTTCACCACCGAGACCCAGCAAGCCAAGCGCGATGACGCCAAAAAGCTCGGTGCCACCGGTTGGTTGGTGAAACCGGTCAGCGGCGCTGACTTGACCAAAATCATCAAGCAAGTGTTGCCTGGGGCATGACCGTGGGGTTTGCGCTGATCCCTGGGCTGGCAGCGGCGCGCCGGTGGTGGCGCGCCGCTGTCCGGCGTGCCGCTCCGCTCACCGCTGCGCTGGCCAACCGCCAACTGCGCTGGCTCGGGGGCGCGTTGGCGCTGCTGCTGGCACTGCGCGGCCTGCCTGAGCCTGTGCTGCAAGGCTTGGACGCGCTGCTGGGCCGGAGCGGCGACGGCCTGTGGCTGGCCGGCCTCTTGCTGCTGGCGGCGCTGTGGCTTGGCCTGCTGTTCCAGACGACCGGCCGTGCGCCGGCGGCCGGGCAGGCCAGCGCTGCCGGCTTGCCGCAGGCAGCGCTGCAGCAGGTGCTCGACACCCATTTGCAGTTGGACCACGCAATGGACAACAAGCTCGGCGAGGTGATGCAAGACACCGAAAGCTCGGCGTTGTCCATCATGAAGGAGGTGCGTGGACTGTTTGATACCGCCGACGAATTGGTGCAATACCTGAACGGCTCCAGCCCGCAAGCCAATGCCTTGGGCCGCGACATCGTCAACAGCGTGGCTTACCTGGTGGACATCGGCAAATTCATCCAGGAGTTGCCAGCCCAGATGGCGCGCGATCTGGAAGGCGTGAAAAGCGTGGTCGCAGAAATCAAGCAGCTCAGCGGCCTGGTCGGCTCGGTCCAGTCGATCAGTATCCAGTCGCATCTGCTGGCCATCAACGCCGCCATCGAGGGCAGCCGTGCCGGCGCCAGCGGTGCGGCCTTCCGGGTGGTGGCGCAGGAGATGCGGGTGCTGGCGGCCAATTCCAACGCGGTGGCCTTGCAGATCAATGATGGCCTGCGGCGCGCGCGCGAGGTGGTGGAGGGCGGCATGTCGCAGCGCATCGCCGAGTCCTCGCAAGCGCTCAGCGATGTCACCGTCACGGCGGCTTCGATCCAGAAGCTGCAAGACAACTTCGAGGACATGAGCCAGTACTTCAAGACCCGCTTTGCCGTGGTGACCAAGCACAACCAAGACCTGGTGCATGACATCGCCGAGGTGTTGGGCCATATCCAATATCAGGACGTGGTCAGCCAGTGCATCACGCGCATGCGGGTGGCGACGGCGCAGCGCAATGAGTTATTCCAGACTTTGGTGGCGGACATTGAGCAAAGCCAAAGCCACAGCGAGCGCCAGCTCGATTTTGGGCGATTGCCGGAGCAGCTGGCGCTGATCCTGAACAACTATTGTTTCGAGGAAGACAAACACAAGCATTCCGCTCGGCATGATGAGCACAGTTCCGGCGAGTTGAAGCTGGAGTTGTTTTGAACCTGTCGGCAATGCTGCCGATCGTGAACCGCTTGTAGGGGAGAGTGCGCATGGCACATGTTTTGGTCATCGACGATGACGAATTTTTTCTTGAAATGCTGCAGCAAATGCTGCTGTTGGACAACCACCAGGTGTCGCTGCTGAAGGACGGTGCGCAAGCGCTGGCCTGGTTGGATGGCAACCGGCCGGACCTGATCCTGACCGACATCCTGATGCCCAATATGGACGGCGTGGAGCTGATCATGAAGTTGAGCAAGCTGAGCAACAACACGCCGCTGGTGGCGATGTCCGGCGGGCGGCGCTCGATCACCTCGGCCTTCAACCTGGAGTCGGCCAAGCTGCTGGGCGTCAAGCACACCTTGACCAAGCCGTTCAACCAAGCGGCGCTGCGCGATGTGCTGCGTGAGGCGCTGGCGTGAATCCAGCAGCTCCAAGCGGCGGCGTGAGCGGTTCGGTGAGCGCTGCTGCGCAGACCGCTGCTCATCCGGCCCTGCAAGTGATTGCCGTGTGCAATCGCAAGGGCGGGGCGGGCAAGACCACCACCGCCGTCAACCTGGCGGCTGAAATGGCCGCGCTCGGCTGGCGCGTGCTGCTGCTTGACCTTGATTCGCAAGGCCACTGCGCGGTGGGTTTGGGGGTGAAGGTGCAGGCGCGCGAGCCCACGGCGCACGCCATCTTCAGCAACCCGCAAGCGAGCCTGCTGGACGCGGTGCGCGACACCGCGTTTGCCGGGCTGGCGCTGGCCCCGGCCGACCAATTGTTCGAGCATGGCAGCGGCTTGCGTGATGAGCTGCTGCTGGCGCGGGCCTTGGCCGAGCCGGCCTTTGCCGAGCGCTTTGACCTGGTCATCGTGGACACGCCGCCGTCGCTCGATGTGCTGCTGTTGAATGCGCTGTCGGCGGCGCACTGGGTGCTGGTGCCCTTTGTGCCACACCCGCTGTCGTTCGAGGGCGTGCGGCAGTTGATGCGGGTGTTGTTCAAGGTCATGTCCAAGCAAAACCCGGGGCTGAAGCTGCTGGGGTTTTTGCCGATGATGTCGGCCGATCACATCCGCCAGCACCGCAGCACCACCGGCGACATGGCGCGCCAATTCGGCGCGCCTCGGGTGCTGGCCGGCATTCGCAACGACATCAAGCTGGCCGAGGCTTTTGCGCTGGGCCAGCCGACCCGCAACTACGCGCCGAGCAGCCGTGGCGCGCAAGACTACGCCGCGTTGGCGCTTTGCCTGTCGCAGTTATTGACACCCTGACAGCCCCGACCCTGAACGCGACCCCGCAGCCTGGCCCCCGCTCATGAAAAAAAGAGATCAACCCGCCAGCCTGGATGGAGCGCCCGCTTCCATCCCCACTGCCACTGCCGCCACCGCAGTGGGCGCCGTAGTTGCTACCGTCTCGCTGGGCTTGGAGGCAGAGCAGCGCATTGCTGCCGCTGCGTTTGAGTCGCAAAACGGCATGGTGCTGACCGACCCGGCCGGCTTGATCGTGCGCAGCAACAAGGCCTTCAGCCAATTGACCGGCTACCGTGCGGCCGACTTGATCGGGCGGCCGATGGCGCTGTTCAACTCGGGCCGCCAGGACGCCGACTTCTATCAAGAACTGTGGGCCACGCTGCTCGAAAAACGCAGCTGGCAAGGCGAGCTGGCGAACAAGGGCAAGAACGGCCGCATCCACACGGTGCTGGCCAACATCAAGGCCATCCTCTCGGAGGCTGGTGTCGTGACCCATTACCTGGCCAATTACGTGGACATCAGCTTGGCCAAAAAAGCCGATCTGCTGGCCCAGCGCTTGGCTTATTACGACCCGCTGACGCAATTGCCGAACCGCCGCATGTTGCAGCACCGCTTGGTGCAGGCGCTGGCCGCCAGCGGCCGCAGCGGCCAGTTTGGCGCGCTCTACTTCATCGACCTGGACAACTTCAGGGCACTCAACGACGCCGACGGCCACGATGCGGGCGACCTGCTACTGGTCGAGTTGGCCGAGCGGCTGCGCGCGGCGGTGCCCGAATGCGCCATCGTGGCGCGTCAGGGCGGCGACGAATTCGTGGTCGTGCATGAAGACCTGGCCGCGACGGCCGCCGAGGCGGCGATCCTGGCCGCGCAGCTGGGCGACCGCGTGCGCACCGCCGTCGACGCGCCCTTCTATTTGCCGGGTCAGGAGTACTTCTGCCACTTCAGTGTCGGAGTGGCGCTGTTGCAGCAGTCCGACAGCGTTGAAGTGCTGTACAAGCATGCCGGGCTGGCACTGCTGCAAGCCAAGAAGGCCGGCGGCAACACGCTGCGCTTTTTTGACCCGGCCATGCAAGCCGCGCTGGACCTGCGCAACGCGATGGAGGCCGAGTTGCAGCAGGCGCTGGGTTGGCAGCAATTGCAGCTGTACTACCAGCCGCAGGTCACCAGCGGGAAGCGCGTTGTCGGGGCCGAGGCGCTGCTGCGCTGGCTTCATCCGCTGCGCGGCCTGGTGCCGCCGACAGAGTTCATCCCGCTGGCGGAAGAAACCGGCCTGATCCTGCCGCTGGGGCTTTGGGTGCTGTCCAGCGCTTGCCAGCAACTGAAGCGCTGGGAGGGGAAGCCCCGCTTGGCCAACCTGCCGCTGGCGGTGAACGTCAGCGCGCGCCAATTTGCCCAGCCGGATTTTGTGGCACAGGTGCAAGAGGTGCTGACAAACACCGGCGCGAATCCGGCGCTGTTGAAGCTGGAGTTGACCGAAAGTCTGGTGATGGAAAACGTCGGCGACGCCATCGGCAAGATGCACGAGCTCAAATACCTGGGCATCAGTTTTTCGATGGACGACTTTGGTACCGGCTTCTCCTCGCTGGCCTATTTGGCGCAACTGCCGATCGATCAGCTCAAGATCGACAAATCCTTCGTCCAGAACACGCCCGGCAAGAGCAGCGACGAAACGATCGCCCGCACCATCATCTCGATGGGCCGCGGTTTGAAAATGGATGTGATTGCCGAAGGTGTCGAAACCGAGGCTCAGCAAGCCTTTCTGGCCCGTCACGGCTGCCATGTCTTCCAAGGCTATTTGTTCAGCCGCCCCTTGCCTCTGGCCGAGTTTGAGGCCTTCGTGGCTCAGTCCTGAGCCGCCGCAACCCCTCATTTCGCGTCCCCATGCCTACCCACACCCGAGCTGCCGTCAACCCGTTCAGCGCGATGTTTTCGCCGCTGGCGCGCCTGCGCTACTTGCCCCACCTGATGATCTGGCTGTTGGTCGCCGCAGCGTCCGGCCTGGGCTGGCAGCACAGCTTCAAATTGATCGACGAGGATTACCAGCGCACGATGGAGGCGTCGAGACGCGAACTGGTCAATTTGAGTCGGGTCGAGCGGGAGCATGCCGAGCGCACGCTGAATGCGGTGGACCAATCGCTGCAGATCATGCGGGCGGAGTACATCGCGCAGGGCGGTCAGCAAGCGCTGGACTTGTTGATCCGCAGCGGCCTGTTCAGCAGCGGCGGCGTGATGCAGATCGGCGTGATCGACGCGCAGGGTATTTTTCAGTTGAGCAACCTGCCGTTCAACGGGCGACTCGATTTGTCCGACCGTGAGCATTTCAAGGTTCATTTGCAGGCCAGCGGCGACGCGTTGTTCATCTCCAAGCCGGTGCGCGGCCGGGTCTCGGGCAAATGGTCGATCCAGTTGACGCGCCGCATCACGCTGAAGAACGGCGACTTTGGCGGCGTGGTGGTGGCCTCGCTCGATCCGGCCTACTTCACCAGTTTTTATGAAAGCCTGGTCATCGGCCGGTTGGGGTCGGCGTCACTGCTGGGCACCGACGGCAGCATCCGCGCGCGCCGCAACGGCGACATCAATGAATTCAACGGCGAGCTGACCGGCACGCAGCAATTGCTGCAGCGACTCTCCACCGGCGAGCAAGCGGGGACCTTTGTGGTGGGTTCGCCGGGCACCGAGGACGCGCGGCTGCTTCATTTCAGAACCCTGCCGGATTACCCGCTGTTGGTGACGGTGTCGGTGTCGTTGGCCGAGGCGATGGCCGTGCACGAGGTCAACAAGGCCAGTGTGTTGTCGCAGGCCGGCCTGGTCTCGGCCTTGCTGGCCATTCTGGCCGCGCTGGGTTCCTGGTACTTGGTCAGCAAGCGCAAGCATGCCGTTGTGCTGGAGGCGGCGTTTGAAAAGATGGAGGCCTTGACGCAAAGCGCGCCCGGCATGGTCTACCAATTTGTGTCGAAGTCGGATGGCACGGCGAAGTTCACTTTCGTCAGCGAGGGCTCGCGCAAGCTGCTGAAGCTGACTCCGCAGCAGCTGCTGGCCGACACCGATGCGATGTTGAACCTGGTCCACCCGGACGACGCTGCCGGGTTCAGGCAGTCCTTGATCGACGTGGCCCGCAGCCTGACGCCCTGGGCGCGCGAGTACCGGGTGCGCCTGGCCGACGGGACGGTGCGGTGGTTGTCCGGCCGGGCCGAACTGGCCAAGCAAGTCAAGGACAGGATTCTCTGGAACGGCTTCAGCTCCGATGTCACCGAGCACAAGCGGATTGAAGCCAGCGCGCAGACCGCCAGCCAGGCCAAGTCGGATTTTCTGGCCAATATGAGCCATGAGATCCGCACGCCGATGAACGGCGTGGTGGGCATGGTGGACATCTTGCAGCGCACCGAGCTGAAGCCGGCCCAGCGGCGCATGCTGGAAACCATCAACAAGTCGGCGCGCTCGCTGCTGACCATCCTGAACGACATTCTGGATTACTCCAAGATCGAAGCCGGCAAGCTCGACCTGGAGCTGTTGCCGGTGAATTTGCTGGAGTTGAGCGAGACCCTGGTCGAAATGATGGCCGTCACCGAGCACTCTCAAGCCACCGACTTTTCGGTCTTCGTGTCGCCACTGTTGCCGCAGTGGGTGCAAGGTGACCCGACCCGCTTGCGCCAGATTCTGCTCAATTTGCTCGGCAACGCGACCAAGTTCAGCAGCAGCGCCGACGGGCGCGGTGCGCGGGTCAGTTTGGCGGTGGAGCCCGGCCTCTTGGCCAACGGCGCGGCCGGCCTGCAACTGCGCGTCACCGACAACGGCATCGGCATCAGCCCGCAAGCGCAAGCCAAGCTGTTCCAGGCCTTCACGCAGGCCGATGAAAGCACGGCTCGCCGCTTTGGCGGCACCGGCCTGGGTTTGAGCATCACCCAGCAGTTGGTCGAGCTGATGGGCGGCCGCATCTCGGTGCGCAGCACCCTCGGTGACGGGGCTGAATTTACCGTCATGCTGCCGCTGCAGGCCGCCGCCGCACCAAGCCTCAATGGGGTGGTGGTGGCGGCCAGCCAGCTGGCGTCCGACGCGGCGTTGGCGGCGGCCCGCTTGGCCGGCTTGCAGGTGCTGGTGCTGACCCGCGACGCCACCAAGGCCAACATCATCCAGTCCTACGGCCAAGCCGCCGGGGCCGAGGTCACGGCGGTGGTGGGCTTGGCCAATTTGCGGCGGCAATTGCGGCCCGATGTTGAGGATGAGTCCATGCCGGCCCAAGCGCACGAGGTGCTGGTCGTGCTGGGGCTGGACTTCAGCGCGCCGCTGGCGGAGCTGGAACTGCCGCCCGGCGTGGGCGTGCTGCGACTGAACCGGCACAGCCGACTCGAGCCCGATCAGCCCGATCCGCTCGAAGGCGAGGCCGGTGTCATGCCGCTGTGCGCCAGCCCCTTGCTGAAGGGCGAGCTGATCAATGCCTTGGCACTGGCCAGCGG
>CANFYD010000012.1 GCA_947450745.1 Burkholderiales bacterium | reverse complement strand
AGGCGGCGATAGCGAAAGGTGGCCCCAGCGAGGACAGTTTTTGCCGGATTTGAAGCTTCATAGCTCCGCTATGGGGCGAAAAGACGGTGAAAAATGGACCGCTGCGGCCGCCTTGCAGCCGCCGATCCTTCTGCCGCGCAGACTCCTAGCAGGTGCCCTACGAGTTGGTGGTCGATGCGGTGCAGAAATACCCGGACCGCTTCAGTGGCCTGGCCGGCTCGGGCAAGACAAGGTCTTGTTCGGCACCGACTTCCCAGTCCTGCCGTTCGAACAGACCCGTGCCGATATCGAGGCCTTGGGGCTGAAGCCGGTCGCGCTGCGCAAGCCGCTGCATGACAACGCGGCCAAGCTGTACAAGCTCTGAGGGATCAGAGCGGGGCTGCCGCCGACGGTGGCAGCCCGAGAATTTCAATCAGCTGTTGCGCACCAGCTCGGTCAGCTCGTAATAGGTCTGCATATAGCCACCGACCGCGCCCTTCAGAAAGATGTACTCATCTTCGGTGCACCAGACGTCATACGGCGGATGCTCCACCGGCAGTTGCCCGGCCGAATCGACATAGCGGAAGTGCAGCGCATTGAAGCTGCCTGCCGCCACGGAGATGTGCTCGCGGCCGACGAATTCCAGGCCGAAACCCAGCGCGAACAGCATCGGGCCAGTGGCACCGCGGTGGTCGGGTGAGGTCACCATCATGTTCGGGAAGAACTGACGGCCCGGGCCCTTGCTCAGGTCATAGGCACGCAGGCAGATCGAGTCCGTGCTGATCGGGTGGCAGCCGAGCCAGCGGATGCGCTCGGGCACGTCGATGCGCTGGGTGATGCGGCCATCGCGGCGGTTGAAGGTCTCGCATTCGGCGTAAGTCGGGGCCATGCGCATCAGGCCCGTGCCTTCGAACTTGTCGCCCACGGTCAGGCGCACCGAACAGTCGATCGGATAGCCCTCGTGGTCCAGCGCCAGCGTCACGTCGCGGATGACGTTAGGTTCGTCGTCGATCTCGCAATGGGCATGCAGGACGAAGTTGCCGTCGGCCTGGGTGGTGGCGATCCAGTATTCGCGGCCGCGTTCCTGGCCGAGCCGCTCGGGCTTGTTGCTGGTGTAGCGGATCGTGCCGCGCAAGGTTGTATGTTTCATCTGCGTCAGTTTCAAAAGAAGAAAAGGAGCGGCCCCGAGTGGCCTGCTTGACCTTACCCGGGGCGGCGTCGGACGACCTCAATCGTCCGACGGGCGGTGATCAGAAGGGCTTGACCGCGCCCATGAAGGCCACGGTGAGGATCAGCACCCAGTAGCAGTAAGCCACGATGCGGCTCTGGCGCAGTGAGCGCTCCAGCTTGGCCTCGACCGGTGCGTTCGGGCCCTTGGCCAGCTCGCGGAACATCATGGTCCATTCACGCATGACGAAGCGCAGGTACAGGCCGATCACCAGTGCACCCGAGTACATCAGGATCTTGACCGAGAACCACTTCTGACCGACGCCGGCATTGAAGGGCCCATGACCGAGCAGCGAGCTGATGGCGCAGATGGCCAGCAGCGGGATGATGACGAAGCGGATCTTTTCATCCAGCATGGTCAGGCGGATGCCGGTGTCGGTCTCACGGTAGAAAAATGCCGACACGCACAGGCCCAACCAGCCAGCAGCCAGTATCCACATGCCGACCAGCCAGGGGCCGGCAAACGGCTGGGTGCCCCAGATCGTGCCCATGTGCAGGCCCAGCGGCAGCAGCAAGATGATGCCCGAGCGGGCCAGGATGTCGATGCGGTAGGCCGTCTCCATGTGGCGGCGGCGCTCATCCATCGGCAGCTTGCGGTTGACGATGTAGACCGAGGTATTGAAGATGCCCCACTCGCCGCCGAGCCAATACACCATGCAGACGATATGGACCCATCGCAGCACAAACAGTTCGTTGAATTCCATTTCTCTTCTTCCTTTTTTAGTAGCAATGTGGGCTTGATTTCAATGATCGTGGCCGCGGCTATGGCCGTCGCCATGCTGGTGCTCAGTGCCACCGTGGCGATGGTTGAAGGCCTGGTGCGGATCGGGTTCGGCGACCTGGTGAGCACCGCCCACACGCGGCATCGTCAGCTCGAAGTCTTCGGGGCCGTGCGGGTGCTTGTGGCTGTTGCTGACCATCCACTGGTAGAGCTGCGGGTCGCGCGCGGCAAAGCGGGAGACGGCGCGAGCCTGGTTCTCGTCGACCGTGCTCCACGGGTTGTAGTGGAAGTGGTTGAACAACTTGGAGTCGACGCGACCCAGGGCGATGCAACCCTTTTCGCTGGCGAAGGCCTCATGGTTGATATAGGCCGGACGCCAGAAATAGCCGCCGGTCGGCACGGTGCCGAACTGCATCATCCAGGAGTCGCCCCACAGGTGATAGGACTCCTCGGCGCAGTCGTGATAGGAGATGTTGTCCTGCCAGAAATGCGGCGTCATGCAATACAGGAAGGTCAGTGCATGGGCGCGGTCACCGAAGTTCAGCAGCTTGATCATGCAACCGGTGGCAGTCGCCGGCTTGACGATGGCGCCCATGGCCCAGGGGATGTCGTTGTAGGAGTCCGTCCGGTGAAAGCGGTCGACACGGCACAGCGGGTGGTGGGTGTCGGACTCGACCAGGCTGGGCTCGCCGGTGTTGTCCATCATCAGCAGCTGGCAGCCCTTGGGGCTGGACAGGGCGGGCTGCGCGAAGCCTGCAGGAAAGAACACGTAATGTCCTTTGCCCACGGTCTTGTTGCAGAGTTGCAGCTCGCCTTCAACGACCAGCAACTCCAGCTCGGACCCACTGAAGCCAGGGTCCTGCTGGTAGCCGCTGTCGAGCTGCACCGTCATCGAGCAGGTACCGGTGTCGGTGTCAATGCTCAGCATCTTGTAATGCATGCCGCTGCCGAAGCCCTTCATCTTCATTTTCTTGAAGGGAGCATCGCGGTCGCAGAACGGTTCGATATGTGGGCGTGCCATAGGTTTGGTTCTCCGTTTGATTTACAAGCAGCGCTCAGCGCTCAGCGCGCAGCTTGTCGATAGCCGTTGTTGCGTTCTTTGCGCTTGTGGGGGCGATCGGGGCGCAGCGGGATATCGGCCAGCTTGATTGGCATGCGCTGGTCGCCATCGGTGTTGTAGCCGCGCTCCTGGATACGTTGCAAGAACTCGCCGTACCAGATCTCGCGCTGCGGCGACATCTCTTCCATGGCCTTGACGATGCCCTCGTAACGCACTTGCTGCACGGCGACTTCGTCTTTCAACCACTGCGCTTCACGCCGAGCCCGCGCAGCGCGTTGGCGAAGCGGCAGCAGCGCGCGTTCACCTCGGCCCAGCTCAGTCGCTGGTCCTCGAAGACGAGGCCCAGCTTGTTGCCGGAGACCCGCGCATTGCGGCTGAGCAGATCGCCCACGCCGGCCAGACCGCCGAAGATTCCCGCACCACTGTCCATGTTTTCCTCTTGCCTAAGCCGTCTGTTGCGGCACCGGAAGTTGCGTTTTATGCGACCGAAGCGACGCCTTCAGCTTCAATGATCTGCGCTCTTTCGCCACTGCGCAGACCGGCTAACCGGCTTGTTCAGCCTGCGAATGAGGCGCGTCGACCTGTGTTCAGGCGCCGCGGATCATGACCTTGCCAAGGTGGTCGGCCGAGTGCAGATAGGCGTAGGCATCGGCTGCCGCGTCGAAGTCGAACTGCTTGTTGATCACCGGTGTCAGGTTGTTGGCTGCCGCCGCGCGCACCAGCCGCTGCAGCATGCTGCGGCTGCCCGCCGTGATGCCGGTCAACGTCAGGTTCTTGCCCAGGATGGTCGAGAAGTTCGGCAGGCCGCTCGTCGCGGCGCCGGCCAGCGCGCCGATCAGGCTGATGCGGGCGTTCGGTGCGGCCGCAGTGATCGAGGCGCTGAGCGTGGCTTGGCCACCGGTTTCCACCACCAGGTCGGCACCCTGGCCACCGGTGGCGCGCAGCAGTTCGGCGGCCCAATCGGGGTGGGTCTTGTAGTTGATCGTGATGTCCGCGCCGAGCTGGCGTGCGATGGCCAGCTTCTCGTCGCTGGACGACGTGATGGCCACACGGGCACCATGCATCTTGGCCAACTGCAGCGCAAAGATCGACACGCCGCCGGTGCCCAGCGTCAGCACCAACTCGCCGGCCCGGATGTGACCCACCTCGACCAGCGCATTCCAGGCGGTCACGCCGGCTGCGCACAGCGGTGCGGCTTGCTCGTCCGACAGCGTGTCGGGCAGCTTCACCAGCGCGGCGGCCGGCACCACGATGTGTTCGGCCAGCCAACCGTCGGTCGAAATGCCCAGATCGGCAGCGAAGACGGACGGACTGAAGGCACCGTCCAGCCAATTGACGAAATGGCCGCTGATGACGCGGTCACCGACGGCGACGCCGGAACAGCCCTCGCCCAGCGCGATCACTTCGCCGACACCGTCGGACAGTGGGATGCGGCTCTCGGGCCGGCGCGGGCCGTAGCTGCCCGCAATCACCAACAAGTCACGGTGGTTCAGGCAAGTGGCGCGCACGCGCAGCAGCGCTTGGCCGGCTGCTGGCTGGAGGGCGGGGCGCTGCACCGCACGCAAGCTGGCCAAGCCTTGCTGGTTGCCGATTTCATAGGCCTTGATCGTCATTTGGAGTGTCCTGTTCGTGGGGCTGATGTCATTCTCTGCAGAGCGCGCTGGCAGCGCATCTGCCGCTGTGTTTGCGTTCGCACCTTGAATAGGCAAGGCGCGGGAGGGCTTGTGGCGGGGCTCGGTCGCGGGGTCAGGCCAGCTTGATCGGCAGTGAACGCACCGGTCGGCCGGTCAGGCGCGCCACGGCGTTGGCGACCGCCGCGATGATCGGCACGCTGCCGGGTTCGCCGATGCCGGTGGGGGCGGCGTCGCTCGCGATGCTGTGCACCTCGACCGTGGGCATTTCGTGGATGCGCAGCACCGGGGCATCGTGGAAATTGCTCTGCTGCACGCGCCCGCCGTCCAGCGTGATTTCGTTGTGCAGCACCGCCGTCAGGCCAAAAGCGATGCCGCCTTCCATTTGCGCGCGCAGCATGCCGGGGTTGATGACCAGGCCGCAATCGACCACGCAGACGACGCGCTCCACCACCACCGTGCCTGTGTCGATGCGCACCTGCGCCACCTGGGCCACCACGGTGGAGTAAGCCTCCTGCACCGCCAGGCCCAAGGCACGACCGGGCGGCAGCGGGCGACCCCAGCCCGCCTGTTCGGCGGCCAGCCGCAGCGCTGCGGCCTGGCGCGGGTGGCTGCCCAGATGGGCCAGGCGAAAGGCCAGCTCGTCCTGCCCGGCCGCGCGCGCCAGCTCATCCATCATCACTTCCTTGCTGAAGGTGGTGTGGTTGTGGCCCAGCGCGCGATAGGTGTGCACCGGCACGCCGACGTCGGGGTTGACCCAGCGCGTGCGCGCATGCGGCACGTCATAGCGGTCGGCCAAGTGGCCCTCGGTGATGAAGGGGTCGCGCTTCATCGCCACGCCCGGGCGTGGCCGGCCGCGTGAGAAGGACTGCGCGACGATGGTCTGTTCGACGGCCAGCAGCCGGCCCTGTGCGTCCAGGCCGGCGCGCAGCCGGTGCAGATTCATCGGGCGGTAGAAGCCGCCGGTGATGTCGTCCTCGCGCGACCACAGCAGCTTGACCGGCCGCGCGTCGCCCTTGGCCTGTTGGGCCAGCAGCACCTCGGCCAGCTCGCTGATCCAGTCGGCACTGAAGGTGGCGCGGCGGCCAAAGCTGCCGCCGGACGGCAGCAGGTGCAGGCGCAGCTTGTCTGCTGCCAGCCCCAGGATGCGCGTGGCGGCGCGGTGGTCGGCGCTGGGGTTCTGGCAGCCGGCCCAGATCTCGCAGTGGCCGTCGCGCAGCTCGCCCACGGCGGCCAGCGGCTCCATCGGCTGGTGGGCCAGATAGGGCAGTTCGAAGTCGGCTGTCAGCACCTGGCTGGCGCTGGCCAAGGCGCTGCTCACGTCGCCCCGCACCAGGTCATCAATGCCCGGTTCGCCCAGTGCGGCCAAGCGTTTGAACTCGGCCTTCAGTTCGGCTGTCGAGCGCGTTTCGGCCTGGCTGTCGTCCCAATCGATCTTCAGCAGGCGGCGCGCATTCAGCGCCACCCAGGTGCTGTCGGCCACCACCGCCACACCCTGCGGCACGCGGTGCACGGCCTGCACGCCGGGCAGGGCCAGGGCAGCGCCTGCATCGACGCTGCGCACCGTGGCTCCAAAGCGCGGTGGGCGCTGGATCACGGCGATCAGCAGGCCGGGCCGGTGGATGTCGATGCCGTAGCGGGTTTCGCCCCGCACGATCTGCTCGGTTCCCAGTCGGCGGCGTTCGCGGCCGATCAGGGTGTAGGCGGCCTTTAATTTGAGCGGCACGCCGGACGGCACGGGCAGCCGGGCGGCGGCCTCGGCCAGCGCGCCGTAATCGAGCTGGCGGCCCGTTGCGCCGTGCAGCACACGGCCGCGGTGGGCACTCAGCTCTGCGGCCGGCACGGCCCAGCGTTGCGCGGCGGCTTGCAGCAGCATCGCGCGGGCCACGGCACCGGCTTCGCGCAACTGCTGCCAGCTGTTGGTCACCGAGGTCGAGCCGCCGGTGGTCTGCATGCCGAACACGGTGTGCTTGTAGAGCGTGGGGTCGAACGGCGCTTCTTCGGTGCGCACGCGGGCCCAGTCGGCGTCCAGCTCCTCGGCCAGGATGGTGGCCAGGCCGGTGGCAATGCCCTGGCCCATCTCCAGATGCTTGATGAGAACGGTGATCGCGCCATCCGGCGCGATGCGAACGAATGGCTGGATCAGGCCGCTTGGGCCCGTCCCGGCTGCCGTGCTCGCTGCGCCCGCCGGACCAGCCACGAGGGTGGCCGGCAGGCCCAACACCAAGCCGGCGCCGGCCAGCGCAAAGAACTGGCGGCGCGTGGTCCGCAGCGCCGAGTCCGGGTGGGCCTCAGGGCTGCGGTCGGCGCTCATGCGGCTGTCGCGCTGATGCGGCCGGGCCAGACCGGCTGGCGAGGCGCCGGCAAGCCGGTTTCTGCCAGACAGTGCTCGCGCAGAGTGGCGATGTCGGGGCCGCGGTCAAACAGGCCTAGTGGGGCGCGGCTGCTGCGCAGGGTTTCACGCAGCGCTGCGGTGGCGGCTGCATCGACCGTGCCGTCGGCCGCGATGCAGACGCCGTAGTCGCGCGCACCGGTCGCGCTGACCAGGCCGCGCCGGACCTCCAGCGCCACCAGTTCGGCGTCGCGCAGCAGCGGGTCGCCCCAGCCGCCGGCACCCCAGGTGACGAAGTGCAGCTGGTCGCCCGGCTTCACCTCGATCTGGTCGCATTTGGCCGGCAGGGAAAGCTGGCTGCCGTCGGCACGCTCGAGCTTTTTCCAGCTGCGCTCGGCCGGGTGGCCGCCGTTGACGCCCCAAGGCGGAATGAACCAGCGGTCATCGTGGATGGAGATGCTGCCGGCCTCGGTGAAGCGGTAGGTCATCAGAATGCCGTTGCCGCCGCGGAACTGACCGGCACCGCCCGAGTCGGCGACCGTTTCGTAGCGCTCGATCACCATCGGGAAGTAGCGCTCCAGGAACTCGTTAGGCACATTGGTGAAGCCCGGCCACAGCGAATGGCCGTCGGCACCGTCGCCGAACGGGCGGCCCGGAATGCCGCCGAAGCCGATCTGGAACAGCTGGAACCAATCGCCCTGACCTTGGCCGGGCTCGGTCTCGCGATTGCCCGAGAACATCAGGTGCGGGCTGGACGAGAAGCCGGCCGCGCACAGGAACTCCGGCGTCTTCTGGCCCAAGAGCGCGCCCAGCACGTCGAAGATGCGGCCCAGCGCGTGGGTGCGGCAGCTCAAGGCGGCCGGGAACTTGGGCTTCAGCAGCGAGCCGTCGGGGATGCGCACATCGACCAAGTCGTAGAAGCCGTCGTTGAACAGAATCTGTGGGTCGAACACCATGATCATGTAGATGCCGAAGAACATCTTGAACATGTTCTCGTTCAACAAGAAGTTGATCGAGGAGCTGGACTGGGGGTCGGTGCCGTCGAAGTCGAGGATGACACGCTCGCCCTCGCGCCACATCGTGCATTTGATCTTGAACGGGCCATTGCCACGGCCGTCGTCGCAGATGTAGTCCTCGAAGCTGACCGGTGCCACGCCGATGGCGGTGCCGATCAGGTGCTTCATCGCCCGGTGGTTGCGGGCCAGCAGTTCATTCACGGCGGTGTCGAATTCGGCGTCGCCAAAGCGGGCGCAAATCTCTTCGACGCGGCGTGCCGCCACCCGGCATGAAGCGACCAGCGCATGCAGGTCGGCCTTGTACCACTCGGGCATGCGTGACTGATTGGAGGCGATTTTCAGGATGTCGCCCTGCAACTCACCCTTGCGGTAGAGCTTGACCGGCGGCAGCCGGAAGCCTTCTTCGTAGATGCTTGAGG
Source organism: Burkholderiales bacterium (assembly GCA_947450745.1). GTDB lineage: Bacteria > Pseudomonadota > Gammaproteobacteria > Burkholderiales > Burkholderiaceae_C > Paucibacter_A. The sequence goes on along the minus strand of CANFYD010000012.1, from coordinate 10,413 downwards.
CGTCGGTGGGCAGCGAGCCCGGCACCTTGCCGCCCACGTCGGTCATGTGGCCGAACATCGCCGACCAGGCGATCAGGCGGCCCAGGCGGAAGATCGGCACGATGACCAATTGGTCGTTGATGTGGCTGATCGCGCCTTCGCAGCTGTAGGGGTCGTTGAGGAGGATGACATCGCCTTCCTCGATCGTGCCGTCGTACTGGCGCAGGAAGCCGCCGAGGAAGGAGCCGAACTGGCCCACGACCATGCGGCCCTGCCGGTCGGCGATCAGCGGAAAGGCGTCCCCTTGCTCCCGGATGCCGGGCGACAAGGCGGTGCGGAACAGCGTGGCGTCCATCTCCACCCGAGCGTTGCGCAGGGCGTTCTCGATGATGTCGAGCGTGACCGGATCGACCGTGGCAGCGGCCAACGGGGTGAGATTGGTTTCAATGATTGTTGCGGGCATAGCGTTGCTCCGGAATCAGACGGGGTTGATCAGGATGTTGCCGAACTTGTCCACGCGCCCGGCGCAATCGGCCAGGATCACGGTGGTCGAGTCCATCTCGGTGACGATGGCGGGGCCCGGGATCACGTCGCCAGCGCGCAGCAGCGCCCGGTCGTAGATCACCGCCGGCTTGAAGCCGCCGCCCACCCACATTTCGTGATCGCGGACCTTGGCGGCTAGCGGCGAGCCGTCGCCTTGCGGCAGCTCCAGCGCCGGCAGCTCCGGGGCCTTGCCCAGCGCCACGGCACGCAGATTGACCAGCTCCGTTTCGGTGTCCATGCTGAAGGTGAACAGGCGCTTGTGCGCTTCGTGGAAGGCCGCTTCCAGCGTGGCCAGGCCACGGCCGGCCTGCACGTCGCTGAGCTGCACCGGCATCGGCACCTCGAAGGCTTGGCCGGTGTAGCGCAGATCGGCTTCGAAGCGGATCTCGATGTCGCTGGCCGTCACGCCGTCGCGCGCCAAGGCTTCCTGCACCTGCGCCTGCATGGTCTGCAGCACCGCCAGCACGTCGGCATCGGTGCTGCGGGAGACCAGACGCGAGAACGAACGCGCCGTCTCGGCCCGCATGCGGGTGGTGGCGTCGCCCAAAGCGCACAGCACGCCCGGCGAGACCGGTGAGACCGCCGGCCAGGAGCCCATCAGCTTGGCCACCGCGTTGACGTGCAGCGGACCGGCACCGCCAAAGCCCATCAAGGCGAAGTCGCGCGGGTCATAGCCCTGCTGCACCGAGATCATGCGCAGCGCGCCGAACATGTTCTCGTTGACGATGTCGATGATGCCGCGAGCCGCCTCGAACAGGCTGACGCCCATCGCGTCGGCAATGTCCTGCACGGCGGCGCGTGCGGCGACGCGGTCCAGCTTGAAGGCGCCGCCCAGCAGGTTCTCGGGCAGGTAACCCAACACCACGTTGGCGTCGGTCACCGTGGCCACCTTGCCGCCGCGGCCATAGCAGACCGGGCCGGGCACCGCACCGGCCGACTCGGGGCCGACACGCAAGGCCTTGGTCAGCGCCGGAATCTTGGCAATCGAGCCGCCACCGGCGCCGACCGTCTTGACATCCAAGGCCGACACCCGCACCGTCAGGTGGCCGACGTCGGTGGTGCGCACCAGGCGCGGCTCGCCGTTTTCGATCAGCGCCACGTCGGTGCTGGTGCCGCCGACGTCCAAGGTCAGGATATTGCTCAGGCCGGCATGTTTTGCCACCCACAGCGCACCGGTCACACCGCCGGCCGGGCCGGACATCAGCAGGGCGACCGGATGCTCTTCGGCGGCTTCGGAGGACATCAGGCCGCCGTCGCTGCGCAACAGCGCGATGCGACCCTGCATGCCCAGCTTGCGCAATTGCGCGCGCAAGTTGCGCACATAGTTGCCGACGATCGGCCGCACTGCGGCATTGGCCACCGTGGTCAGCGTGCGCTCGTACTCCTGCATCTCCGGCAGCACGATGTGGGACAAGGACACCGGCACCTCGGGCATCAGCTCGGCGGCGATTTCGGCGACCCGCTGCTCATGGCGACCGTCGACATAGGCATTCATCAGCGAGACGGTCAGTGCCTGCACACCGGCGTCCTTCAGCTTGAGCAGCTGGGCGCGGATGTCGTCATCGCTCAGCGGGCGCAGCTCGCGGCCCTGTGCGTCCATGCGGCCCTTGATCTCGACCGTGTCTTCCAGCTTGGCCAGCGGTTCCGGCTTGGGCCAGACGATCCAGGCCGCCAAGCCGCCCGGTACCAGCGAGCGCGCAATCTGCATCATCTGCCGATAGCCTTCGGTCACGACCAGGCCGACGCGAGCGCCCTTGCCCTCCAGCACCGCATTGGTGGCGACCGTGGTGCCGTGCAGAAAGACATCGATCTGGCTGGCGTCAATGCCGGCCAATTTGCAGATCGCGATCACGCCGACGATCACGCCCTCGGAGGAGTCGTGCGGCGTCGATGGCGTCTTGTGCCGCCAGCAGCGACCATCGGTATCGTTGAACAAAAGCAGGTCGGTAAACGTGCCACCTACATCCACACCCAGGCGATAGGCCATTGAAAGAGCTCCAGCAAGCGTCCTCGATGAGGACCAATGCTGGCTATTCTTTACAGGCAAGGGCTAGGCCTGAAACCGGCCACCGGCTCTATTCGCCAGATGGCTTTCTGTGTGCTGAAGCCGTGACCTGCTTTATTGGCGGCGCGGGATGGAACTTGGCGGCGCGAGGTCAGGCATCAGGCATCAGACATCAGGCGTGGTGCTGGCTGATGCCGCTGTCGGCAGCGCGGGGCTTGCTGTTTGCAGCGGCGGGGCGCACATGCGTTCGCCGTTCCATTGCTGGCCGCACCAGCAGCGTCCTTCGGTGTCGATGATGCAGGTGCCGCTGCCGCAGCAGCGTGGGTCTTGTTGGGTCATGTGAACTCCGGTGTGAAGGCTGAGCCGAGCGGCGGGGGGCTACTCGGCGGCCGAGAGCCTAGCGGATAGCTCGGTGTTTGTTTCTGCCGCATGCAATGCCCGCAGACAAGGCAGGCACAAACAGCGGCTGTACTGCTCAGCCAAGCTCTGGCGCAGCGCTTGGCTGAGCTGCAGGTCGAAGCAGTCGCAGCGTGGTTCGGCGGCCCCGCAGTGGAACGGCGCAGCGCAGCGCGGGCAAGACTCGTTGCTCACGGATGGCGCGGCAAAATCGGGCAGGGCGGGTAACTCGGCTGACGCGGCCAGCGCGGAAGTGCCGTCGGCGTTCATGCGAACAAACCTTTGTACTGCTCGCGCAGCAGGTTCTTCTGCACCTTGCCCATGGTGTTGCGCGGCAGCTCGGCCACGATGAAGACCTGTTTGGGCACTTTGAAGTTGGCAATCTGCCGCTTCAGCGTGGCGGCGATGGCGGGGCCGTCCAGCGCGGTGCCGGGCTTGGGGATGACGATGGCCACCACCGCTTCGCCGAAGTCGGCATGGGCAATGCCCACCACCGCCGATTCGGCCACGCCGTCCATTTCGTTGATATAGCCCTCGATCTCGGCGGGGTAGACGTTGTAGCCGCCGCTGATGATCAAGTCCTTGCTGCGGCCGACGATCGTGAAGTAGCCGTTGGCATCGCAGCGGCCCACATCGCCGGTCTTGAACCAGCCGTCGGCGGTGAATTCCTCCCGCGTTTTTTCGGGCATGCGCCAGTAACCGTGGAAGACGTTCGGGCCTTGCACTTCGATGTGGCCGATGTCGCCGGTGGCGCAGGGCTGGCCCTGGTCGTCGCGTACGCGCACCCCGACGCCGGGCAGCGCCAGGCCGACCGTACCGCCGAGGCGGTCACCGTCCAGCGCCCGGTAGGGGTTGGAGGTCAGCATGATGGTTTCGCTCATGCCGTAGCGTTCCAGAATCGTCTTGCCGCTGCGCTGCTGCCAATCGCGGAAGGTCTCGATCAGCAGCGGTGCCGAGCCGCTGATGAAGAGCCGCATCTTCTGGCAGGCGGCCGGCGTCAGCCCGCCTTCGGCCAGCATGCGGCCGTACAGCGTGGGCACGCCCATGAAAATGGTGGCGTCGGCGAAGCGGTTGATGACTGCGCGCGGCTCGAACTTGGCGAACCAGATCATCTTGGCGCCGGCCAGCAGCGCGCCATGCGAGGCGACGAAGAGGCCGTGCACATGAAAGATCGGCAGCGCATGGATCAGCACGTCGTCGGCCTGCCAGCCCCACAAGCGGTGCAGCGTCTGGGCGTTGCTGAGCAGGTTGCCGTGGCTCAGCATCGCGCCCTTGCTGCGCCCGGTAGTGCCGCTGGTGTAGAGGATGGCGGCCATGTCGTCGGCGGCTTTGATGGCCACTTCGTGCTGGTCGCTCTGGCAGGCGGCGCGGTCCAGCAGCGTGCCGCTGCGGTCGTCGTTCAGGGTGAAGACATACTGCACCTCGGCGAGGAAGGCCAGCTTGGACATCCAGCCGAAGTTCTTGCCCGCGCAGACCACCACGGCCGGCTCGGCGTTGCCGATGAAGTATTCGACCTCGGCCGCTTGGTAGGCGGTGTTGAGCGGCAGGTAGACGTAACCGGCGCGCAGCACAGCCAAGTAGAGCATCAAGGCCTCGACGCTTTTTTCGGTCTGTGCGGCGATGCGGCTGCCGGCCGGCAAGTCCAGCGACACCAGCAGATTGGCCAGCATCGCGGTGCCGCGCTCCAGGTCGCTCCAGCTGTAGCTGAGGGCCGCGCCGTCAGCACATTCGATGGCTGTGGCGTCCAGGTCGGCGGGGAAGGCGGCGCGCAGCGCGGAGTAGAGGTTGGCGTTGTCCATCAACGCAATGTAATCGCTGGGAGGTTGGCGCTTTGAGTCGGCTTGAGCGCAGATCAGCTCAGCTCAGGCATCTTGATCCAGCTTCCAAGGCGTGTGCGCAGAGCCACAAAGTCCAGTGGCTTGGTCAGATGTTCATCCATGCCGGCGCTGCGACTGGCGGCCACATCGCTTTCCAGCGCATGAGCGGTCAGGGCCAGGATGGGGAAATAGGTCAGGGCACCCGATTGCTGCAACAGGCGCATCTGCCGCGTGCATTCCAGCCCGTCCATGCCGGGCATTTGCACGTCCATCAGCACCAGGTCGGGGGCGGTCTCCGCGCAGGCGGCCAGCGCGTCCAGTCCGTTGATGGCCAAGCGAGTTTGCAAGCCCATCAGGGCCAAGAACTCCAGCGCCACGACTTGATTGATGTGGTTGTCTTCGACCAGCAGCACGGTCGGTGTCGCCTTGTTCATCAGCTGGCTGGCACCCGACGTGGCCAAGCCTTGGCGGCCATCCTCTGCTGGGGCCAGCAATCCACTGCCTGCTACGGCTGCATTGAAACTTTGCGTGATCATTCGAATCCCTTAAAACTCTGCCCAGTTCGCCCAATGCCCAGTCTCAGGGTCGCGGCAGCGTTACTGCTGATTTTTATCATTTTTAGCGCATACGACTTCAGGCTTCGGCAGACGGTAGGTGAGGCCGGCCGTCAGCCGCCATGCGGTCAGAGGATGGCATTGTTGCCGGTGTGGTGATTCAACGCAATGCGGTCCTTGCGTTTCTTCTGTAAGCGTGAGTAAAGCGGTCTCGTGTTTACCGTTGGTCAAGGGTTCCGAGCTGCTTTTTCAGCGTCGCGTGCGGCCGGCAAAAGTACGCCTTTCGCGGCGAGGGGATAGCCCTGATCAGGCGGCGGGCTGGCCAGCGTCCTGTCTAGAATGTCCGCTCCCAGCGCAGCAGCAGGCACCAAGCCATGTCAGAAGGCACTATCCGCATCCGCGGCGCCCGTCAGCACAATCTCAAGAACATCGACCTCGATATTCACACCGGCGAGTTGACCGTGGTGACCGGGCCCAGCGGCTCGGGCAAGTCCAGCCTGGTGTTCGACACGCTGTATGCGGAAGGGCAGCGGCGCTATGTCGAGACCTTCTCCGCCTACGCACGCCAGTTCCTGGACCGCATGGACCGGCCGGCGGTCGACCGGGTGGACGGTGTGCCACCGGCGATTGCCATCGATCAGTCGAATCCGGTGCGCACCTCGCGTTCCACCGTCGGCACGATGACCGAGTTGAACGACCACTTGAAGCTGCTGTTTGCCCGCGCCGCGCAGTTGTTCGACCGCAAAACCGCCCAAGCCGTGCGCCACGACACCGCGCAGACGATTTACCTGGACCTGCTGGTGCGCACTGCTGGTGCGACCCTTGTCGACCCGCGCGTGGTGCTGACCTTCCCGGTCGAGTTGCCCGCCAACACCAGCGCCGAGGAAGTGGAGCAGTGGCTGTCCGCCAGCGGCTTCACCCGCGTGCATGCGGAGCGTGAGGTGGAGGCCGCAACCGGGCCGCGCAAGGTCATCGACGTGGTGGCCGACCGCTTGCGCTTGCAGCGTGCCGACAAGCAGCGCGTGATGGAAGCGATCGAACTCTGCCTGAAGCGGGGCGGCGGCCGTTTGAACGCTTACGCCCTTCCTGAAGGTGACAGCAGCAGCGAACCCGAGTTGTGGCGCTTTTCCACCGGCCTGCATTGCCCGGACAGCGACCTGCGCTACCAGGAACCGCAGCCGCCCTTGTTCTCGTTCAATTCGGCGATGGGTGCTTGCGACACCTGCCGAGGCTTTGGCCGCGTGATTGGCGTCGACCTTGGGCTGGTCATTCCGGATGAGCGCAAAACCCTGCGCAACGGCGCGATCAAGACCTTGAACACGCCCGCTTGGGCCGACAACCTGGAGGACTTGCTGAAGTACGCCGGTGATGCCGGCATTCCGCGCGACACCGCCTGGAACCAGCTGTCGCAGGCGCAGCGCGATTGGGTCATCAACGGCTCGCCGAACTGGACCGGCCAGTGGAACAAGCAGTGGTATGGCGTGCGCCGCTTTTTTGAGTATCTGGAGAGCAAGGCCTACAAGATGCACATCCGCGTGCTCTTGTCCAAGTACCGCAGCTACACGACCTGCGGCACTTGCGGCGGCGCGCGGCTGAAGACCGAGGCGCTGCTGTGGCGAGTCGGCTCGAAGGCGCTGGCCGACGCGATGATGGCACCCGAGCCCCATGCTGGCGCTGGTGGCGGCACTGGCTACCAGCGCCTGCTGCCGGTCGGTGTCGATTGGACCCGAGCCCAGCTCGAAGCGCTGCCCGGCTTGTCGCTGCACGACTTGATGCAGTTGCCCATCCACCGCCTGCGCCGCTTTGCCGATGAGTTGCAATTGCCCAGCACGCTGCTGGACGACGCCTTGAAGCTGCTGCTGGACGAGATCCGCAACCGGCTGAAATACCTGTGCGATGTGGGCATCGGCTATCTGACGCTGGACCGCCAGAGCCGCACGCTGAGTGGCGGCGAGGTGCAGCGCATCAACCTGACCACGGCGCTGGGCACCTCGCTGGTCAACACCTTGTTTGTGCTGGATGAGCCGAGCATTGGCCTGCACCCGCGCGACATGAATCGCATCATCCAGGCCATGCAGCGGCTGCGCGATGCCGGCAACACGCTGGTGGTGGTGGAGCATGACCCGGCCGTGATGCTGGCGGCAGACCGCCTGATCGACATGGGCCCTGGCCCCGGCGAGCGTGGCGGCCAGATCGTTTTTGACGGCACGCCGGAGACGATTCGCGCCGCCGACACGCTGACCGGTGCTTACATGGGCGGGCGCAAGCACGTCGGCATGGGCTTGAAACGAGCCGTCGACGCGAACACGCCGAAGCTGATCCTGGTCGGCGCCACGCAGCACAATTTGCGTCAGGTGACGGTGGAGTTCCCGCTGCAACGGATGGTGGTGGTGACCGGCGTGTCCGGTTCGGGCAAGAGCACCTTGATGCAGGACGTGCTGTATCCGGCGCTGGCACGCCAGTTCGGCAAGCCGTCGGACGCGCCCGGTGCGCATGAGCAATTGCTGGGTGCCGATTGGTTGTCCGACGCGGTGTTTGTCGACCAGTCGCCGATCGGCAAGACGGCGCGCTCCAACCCGGCCAGCTATGTCGGCGCGTTCGACGAGTTGCGCAAGCTGTTTGCCGCCGCGCCGATGTCGGCCGAGCGCAGCTACACCGCCGGCATGTTCAGCTTCAACGCCGGTGACGGCCGCTGCCCGACCTGCGGCGGCTCGGGCTTCGAGCATGTGGAGATGCAGTTCTTGAGCGACGTGTATTTGCGCTGCCCCGACTGCGATGGCCGGCGCTACCGGGCCGAGATGCTGGATGTGAAGCTGAGTCGGAGTGATAAAGAACTGAGCATTGCCGATGTGCTGGACCTGACCGTCAGCGAGGCGGTGCAGTTGTTCCAGCATGACCGCGAGGTGGTGGCCAAGCTGCAACCGATCGTCGATGTGGGGCTGGAATATGTGAAGCTGGGCCAACCGGTGCCAACGCTGTCGGGCGGCGAAGCGCAGCGGCTCAAGCTGGCCGGCTTTCTGGCCGAGGCGGCCACCAAGCCGCGCCAGGCGATGGCCAAAAAAGGCACGCTGTTCATGTTCGACGAGCCGACCACCGGCCTGCACTTTGACGACATCGCCAAGCTGATGCGGGCGCTGCGCAAGCTGCTGGCTGTCGGCCATTCGATCATCCTGATCGAGCACAACCTCGATGTGATCCGTGCCGCCGACTGGCTGATCGACCTGGGCCCCGAGGGCGGCGAGGGCGGCGGCGAGCTGGTCTGCGTCGGCACGCCGGAGCAGGTCAAAGAACACCCGAGCTCGCACACCGCGCTGGCGCTGCGCGAGTATTCCGAGCACATGGACCGGCCGGCGTTGAAGGCCGCGGAAGGCCGGCCGCTGCAAACCGTGCTGCGGGCGCGCCGCCTGAACGCCGATGCCGACAACGCCATCCGCATCGTCAATGCGCGCGAGCACAACCTGAAGTCCGTGAATGTCAGCATTCCGCGCGGCCAGTTCAATGTGATCACCGGCGTGTCCGGTTCGGGCAAATCGACGCTGGCTTTCGATATTTTGTTTAACGAAGGGCAGCGCCGCTATCTGGAGTCGCTGAACGCCTATGCCCGCTCGATCGTGCAGCCGGCTGGCCGGCCCGAGGTGGACGCGGTCTGGGGCATTCCGCCCACCGTGGCCATCGAGCAGCGGCAGTCGCGCGGTGGCCGCAAGAGCACGGTGGCCACCACCACCGAGGTCTGGCATTTCCTGCGTCTGCTGTACGTCAAGCTGGGCACCCAGCATTGCGTGCATGACGGCGCACCGGTGCGGCCGCAAAGCGTCGAGGCGATCGCCGCGCAATTGCTGCGCGACCACAAGGGCCAGCATGTCGGCCTGTTGGCACCGCTGGTGGTCAACCGCAAGGGGCTCTATACCGATCTGGCGAAATGGGCCAAGGCCAAGGGCCACACCCATTTGCGGGTGGACGGTGAGTTTTTGCCGACCTCCCCCTGGCCGCGCCTGGACCGCTTCAAGGAACACACGCTGGAGCTGCCGGTCGGTGACCTGCTGATCGCGCCGGAGCGGGAAGCCGAGCTGCGCGAGCTGCTGGCCCGCACGCTGGAGCTGGGCAAGGGCGTGCTGCATCTGCTGGCGCCGCTGGACGGCCTGCACAGCGCGCTGGCCGAAGGCCGGTCGACGATCGGCTTGGGCGCAGTCAAGGTCTTCAGCACCAAGCGGGCTTGCCCGACTTGCGGCGTCAGCTACGCCGAGCTGGACCCGCGCATGTTCTCCTACAACAGCAAGCATGGCTGGTGCACCACCTGCGTCGGCACCGGGCTGGCGTTGACGCGCGAGCAGCGGCTGGCGCTGGATGACTCCCAGCCGGACAAGGACGGCCGCGAGCAGAACTTTGCCTCGCAAGAGGTTGACATCGAAGGCCTGGCAGACCAGCCCTGCGGCGATTGCCACGGCACGCGCTTGAACCCCGCCGCCCGCGCCGTCACCTTCGAGGGGGCCGGTATCAGCGCGGTCGCTTCTTGGAGCGTGCAGGACGCCCGCGCCTGGGTGGACGGCCTGGCGCTGCGCGGCCGCGACGCCGAAATCGCCCGCGATGTGGTCAGCGAAATCAAGGGCCGGCTGGAATTCCTGGAAGAAGTGGGTCTGGGTTATCTGACCTTGGACCGCGCCGCACCGACGCTGAGCGGCGGCGAGGCGCAGCGCATCCGTTTGGCAGCGCAGCTGGGCAGCAATCTGCAAGGCGTTTGCTATGTGCTGGACGAGCCGACCATTGGCCTGCATCCGCGCGACAACCAGATCCTGCTGAAAGCGCTGACGACGCTGAGCGAGAAGGGCAACACGCTGGTGGTGGTGGAGCATGACGAGGACACGATTCGGCGCGCCGACCACATCATCGACATCGGCCCCGGTGCCGGCAAGCGCGGCGGCCGTGTCGTTGGGCAGGGCACGGCGGCCGAGCTGGCGCTGGCACCCGAATCGGTGACCGGCCGCTTCTTGGCCAACCCGCTGCTCCACCCGCTGCAACCGCGCCGCGAGATGTTGGCCGACGCGCCCTGTTTGCGCGTGCTGGAGGCGACGCTGCACAACCTGAAGCAGGTCTCCATCGACGTGCCGCTGCACCGCTTGGT